>NZ_JBNHFD010000002.1:0-157020 GCF_059089865.1 Arthrobacter sp. Y3221157 | reverse complement strand
CACTGTCCAGATTCGAACGCGGCCTCACCCGCGACGACCAATTCTTCCAACGCTACTCAGACTGGCTCAACAACAATTGACAGCTATAGGAGCATCATTCCTGCCCCCGCCCCCTACCTCCGCACCAGGCCCCCGCCAAGCCCCGGGACCACGCCCCGGGACCGCGCGCCGGGGCTGCCGCCGCCTCTACCCTGTGGGCGCGAGGGCAGCCACCCATTCGCCCCGGCGCAGGACCCCCGCCAGTTTGAGGTCAGGGTCGGTAACGACGACGTCGGCGGACAGGCCTGCACGGAGGTCGCCTGCCTGCGAGGACAGCCCGAGGACCGCGGCCGGAACGCTTGTTGCCGACAGTACGGCGTCCTGCAGGGGGACACCTGCGGCGACGGTGGTGCGCACGACGTCCAGCAAGGTGGCAGTTCCGCCGGCAATGGCCCCGGTGCTGTCCAAACGCGCTACGCCCTGGTCCACGGTGACGGCCAGCGAACCGAGCTGGTAGGCCCCGTCCCGCAGGCCCGTGGCCGCCATCGAGTCGGTAACCAGGGCTATGTTTTCCGCGCCCACCAGGTCGAACACGAGCTTGACCGTTTCCGGCGCCAGGTGCACGCCGTCTGCGATGAGTTCCACCACCGCATTGCCGGCACGGGCAGCACTGAGGCTGGCCGATACCGGGCCGGGGGAGCGGTGGTGCAGGCTTGGCATCGCATTGAACAGGTGCGTGACGGTAGGCCTGAACCGCCCGGTTGGATTTGACGGAGCAGATAACCCGGCAGCAGCGTGCTCCAGGAACCCTGCAGCGGCCGCCGGGTCCGCGGCGGTATGCCCCAGGGACGGGATGATGCCGCGTGATGCGAGCAGATCCACCAGGCCGGACGCCCCGGGAAGCTCGGCCGCCAGCGTGATGGACGCCAGGGATGGTCCGGCGGCTTCAAGCATCTCGGTCATCAGGGCCGGGTCCGGTTCGAGGAGCAGCGAGGGATCGTGGGCGCCGCATTGCCCTGCCGCAAGGAACGGGCCTTCGAGGTGGGACCCGGCAATCAGTCCTTCCTCTGCCAAAGTCCGCAGGACAGAGAGGTTGCGCACCAGGTTCCCCGGCGACCCCGTCACCAGGCTGGCCAGCAGCGTGGTGGTACCCCGGCTGTGCAGGTAGCGGGCCGCCGACCGGGCGGTGTCGAGGGAACCCTCGGAGAAGTCGGAGCCGTTCGCGCCGTGGCAGTGCAGGTCCACCAGGCCTGGCAACAGGATGTTTTCGGTCGCAGGCCCAGCCTTCCCGCGGTATCCGGACGTCGGCCCTGCATAGGTGACGCGGCCGGCGTCAACCGCTATGACGCCGTCGGCAATGTCCATGCTTCCGGTGATCATCCGGCCGCGCAGGACCCGCTCGTTGCTCATACTTCCGACCATTCCGCAGTAGGTGTCCCTAGGGGTCCCCCTGCCACTGCCGCAGCCATCGCCGCGGCCAAAGCAGGGTCGGCGGCGGCCACCCGGTCTCCTCCGGAGAGCCCGTGGCCTGCCCGGGCGGAAGTGTGGACTGCCGGGACGCCACTTTGGAGCAGCCGCGGTACCAGTTCCAGCGTCACTCCGCCGCCGATCTGTGGAGCGGTCCGGTGCGGACCACTACCTCGGATTATTCCACACTGCCAAAGTTATCCGCCTGTTATTTCCCTCCGCACGCAGGACCGTCTATGGTGGAAAACGCTAAGCATGCTTTCTATTTCGAAGGGGATGTACACATGCGTAAAGTTCCGGCGCTTGGATTGATGACTGCAGCGATGCTGGCCCTGGCCGGCTGCACGGGCGGAGGAGGCGACGCGGCCAGCCCCACTGCGACCACGACGGCGTCACCCTCCCCTACCGAGGAAGAGAAGGTCTACACGGAAGATGAGCTGCGCGACCTCATCTCCGGCAAGACCGACGCCGACGGCAACGAGCTGAAGCTCTACTCGAAGGAGCAGGTGGACCAGGGCGGGAACATCGCCAACCTGCTGCTGAGCACCGCAACGGTGGACCCTGAAGACTGCAAGGACATTGCCACCGCCGGCCTGCTGGACACCGTGGAGAACGGCGAGGTGGCCGTCGCGATCTCCGAAGGCAACCAGCCCCGCACCCTGTCCGCGCAGTCCAGCGGTGAAGGGGAGGACGCCGAGCAGGTCCTCACGGACATCAAGGGCAAGATGGACCAGTGCGCCACCTTCAAGGTTGAGGCCCTGGGCCAGAGCTACGAGGTCTCCAGCGAGGAGCTGCAGGCCGAGACGGATGCCCAGGAAACCTTTGCCACCCTCAGCAGCCGCAGCGGCGAGAACCAGCAGAAGCTGATGCAGGTTTCTGCTGCGGAGGGGCGGCTGCTGGTGGTCGCCACCAAGAGCGGCGCCGAGCTTGGCGACGCGGACCAGAAGGAGCTTGAGGACCTCATTAACGAGGTGCTTGAGCAGGCCGACGGCGGCGGCGCCACCTCCAGCCCGACGTCCACCTCCACGTCAACGTCCACTTCGACTGCTACGTCCACGGCCTCGCCGGAGGACACAGCCTCCCCGATGGCTACGGAGACCGAGGACAGCGAGTCCACGGCCTCGCCGACAGCATCACGCTGATCCGGTAGCCGCCGATTCAACAGCAAGGGCGGGCAGGACCAGTTGGTCCTGCCCGCCCTTCGCTGTTTCTAGCGGATCCAGAATTTAGGCGCCGACCGGAGGAGCGGGCAGATGCTGCCCTCTCAAAATGAGCTGCTCCAGTTGCCGGGCCAGCTCCGCCGACGGCACGGAGGCGTCCACCTTCACGAAGTCCTTGTATTCCGGCAGCGCAGCGTAGGCGTCCCGGAATGCGATGAGGTCCTCCAGCGTCTCGTCATCCGTCCCGCGGGCAACAATGCGCCGGTGCGCCTCACCGGGGTCAATATCAAAATGGACGACGGCGTCAGGCACCGGAAGTGCCTTCAGCAGCCAGGGCAGGAAGCGACCGCGGGGCAGGCCCTTGGTGGTTCGAAGTGCCAGCTGGCAGTACAGGTGGCGGTCCATGACCACCAGTCCCTCAAAGCGGCTTGCCCTCAGGTGGGAAACCAGCACGTTCCACACCCGGAAGGTGGTTTCCAGGGCCTCGGCCAGGCCCTTGGGCAGGCGGATCCCCGTCCTGACGGACAGGACGGACACGGTGCGCCGTCCGGCATGGTTGTTCAGCAGCACCGCTTTGCCGCCGTGCGCTTCGACGGACGACACCAGGGCAGCGGCAGCCGTGGACTTGCCGGAACCGTCGATTCCGGTAAGAACAATGATCACGTGGCCTCCTTCTGCCATGGGTTAAACGCCCCCGGTTCCCGGGAAGTCCCGCTTGAGGTGGGATTCCCAGCTAACGGACCCTCTTTCACAGGTTTGCCGGCCAAACCACAGGTTCCACACTTCCATGCGATCAAGCCCCTGAAAACGTAGGCTGGAAAGCGGCCGGGCCAGTACGGCCGGAAGCAGCGGCTTTCCCACGGTGAAAGGCAGGACCATGACCACATCCAATAACGAGCCCCTGAACGACGCAGACCTTCGCGGCCCCGGTGACCCTGACGAAACCAAGAACGGCCCTGCCCAGGGGAAGGAAGCCCCGCAAAGCGGCCTGCACCCTGAACTGCCCGGCGCATCCAACATCCGTGAAGAGCAGCAGGCCCATCCCGGCGGTACCGTCCCGGCGTCGTACGTCGGCAGCGGCGAGCCCGGGCAGGAACACAAGCCCGAGGAAGCCCTGGAGGAGTCCGGAACCTGGGACGACGAAGTCTGACGTGATCACCCGTGCGCACGTTGACCGGGCTGCGGACCGGACCGCCGGCCTCACCCGCCTGACGCCCGTTATGGCGGCGGACCGGTGCGCGTTCCCCGGACAGGCCTGGTTCAAATGCGAGTTCATGCAGCACACCGGGACCTTCAAGGCCCGGGGCGCGCTGAACCGGATCCTTGCCAGCAAGGAACGCGGTGAACTCCGGCCGGATGTGGGCGTGGTGGTGGCCTCCGGCGGAAACGCGGGCCTCGCCAACGCCTATGCGGCAGCCCAGCTCGGCGTCCCCGCCGCGGTGTTCGTTCCCTCCGCAGCGCCGGAAGTCAAAGTCCAAAAGCTCAAGGCCATCGGCGCCACCGTGGTCCAGGGCGGTGCGGAATATGCCGAGGCCTACCAGGCGGCGGTGGCATACGCCCGGGAAACCGGGGCCGTATACTGCCACGCCTACGACCAGCCCGAAATCGCAGCGGGCGCCGGAACCGTTGGCACCGAACTGCTGGAACAGGTGCCCGGCGTCGAGACCGTCCTGGTGGCTGTCGGCGGCGGCGGACTGATGGCAGGCGTTGCGGCCGCCGTGGAAGGCCACGCAAAAGTTGTGGCCGTGGAACCGCACGGCGCACCTACCCTGCATACCGCCCTTGCCGCGGGAGAGCCGGTGGACGTGGCGGTGTCCGGCGTCGCGGCGGACTCGCTGGGAGCCCGCCGCGTCGGTGACATCGGCTTCTCCGTGGCGGTCCGCACCGGCGTCGAAAGCGTCCTGGTGTCCGATGACCATATTGTTGCAGCCCGGACTCAGCTCTGGAACACCTACCGGATAGTGGTGGAGCACGGTGCCGCGGCCGCCTACGCGGCCCTCACCAGTGGCGCCTACGTGCCCCACCGGGACGAGCGCGTGGCAGTGATCCTCTGCGGCGCCAATACGGACCCGGCCAGCCTGTAGCTGGGCGGCCGGGCCCGGTTCGCGGAGGGTATTTAGCTGCAGAACTGGCTGTAGGTGCTGCCGGCTTCCTCGTAATCGGCCTGGAGCTCTGCGAGCTTGGCCTCGTCCGGCGTTTCCTTCGCCTGCTCGTCCGTGTACTCGATGATCGAGGCGAGGGCCGGCTTCAGGTCGTCGGAAGCGACGGCGTGGATGGGGCGGATCTGGTTTGCCAGCCGGTTCATTCCCGTCTTGCCGGCGCTGTTGGCGGGGTTCGACACAACGGACTGGATCCGCTCGCAGGTTTCTTCGGTGGACAGTTGGTGGGAGGCGGAGCAGGCTGTAGCCGAAGCAACCAGGCCGGCGGCGAACAGGACTGTGGCGAATTTCTTCATGGATCCCTCAGTAGTCAATAGAGGTTTCGATTGTAAGCAGAATGGGGGCTCCGATGCCTTGGCGGGCCCAACTGCTGTACTTAAACTGGCTACACCTCGGGCGAGGTCCGGGACGTCACCACGAGCGACAGCTTCCAGATTCCCACAACGGCGGCACTGTTGGGGAACACGCTGGCGGCGGTCAACGCCAAGTTCGACGAGCCGGCAGCGGATCTACACGAAGTGGTCCTGGTCCCTGCACGGCAGCACGGCCACGATGACCGGTACGAGTCAGGCCCCTAACCAGCAGCCCTCCCGGCGTCTACTTCCCGAGGTAGCGTCCGGGGCGGTGGTTCAGGGCGAGGATGAGGTTCAGCAGCGTGGCGCCGACGGCGGACAGCAGCACCATCAACGGTGGCACCAGTACCAGCGCCGCCAGCACGATGGCCACGTCCAGCACCATCTGCACGTACCCGGCCCGCCACTTCAGCTTGTCCTGCAGCAGCAGCGCCAGGATACTGAAGCCGCCCAGGCTGGACTTGTGCCGGAACAGGATGAGCAGCCCGACGCCGGCCAGCAGGTTTCCGCCCAGCACCCCATAAACGGGGTCGATCACCAGCGGCCCCAGGGCCCAGGGGTGCAGACTTGCCATGGCCGAGACCAAGGCGATTGCCGCGCCGGTGCGCAGCGCGAAGTTCCAGCCCTTCTTCCACACCGCCAGCCCAAAGAACGGCAGGTTCACCCCGAAGAAGATCACGCCGAACGGCAACGGCAGGGTGTAGCTTAGCAGCAGGGCCAGGCCGGCCGTGCCGCCGGTGACGGCCTCGCTGGACTTGAGCAGGTACAGGCCCAGTGAAGCGGCGAAGGTTCCGGTGAGGAAGCCCAGGACATCCTCGAGCAGGGAATGACGGACGGCCGACGGCGGCGTGGCGGGTGCCGCCGTCGTGGTTCCTTCCGCAGTGGCCGGCCCGGCACCGCGAACGTTTGTGGGGGTGGGCATGGTGGCGGTACTCACTGGACGGCAAACCGTCCGCGGTCTGCCAGGACAGCGAGGACGCGGTCGTTGGTTTCTTTGTCCGCCAGGGTGACACGGACGCCGTCGCCCGCGTAGCCGCGGGCGAGGATATCCGCGCCGGCCAAGGCAGCCAGCAGCTCTTCCCGGAGCTCGTCGGAGGCGCGGAGCCAGTAGAAGTTGGCCTGGCTGTCCGGGACGTCCCAGCCGAAGCTGCGAAGGGCGGCGATGACCCGGGTGCGTTCCTGTGCCACGACGTCGGTCCGTACGCTGAGTTCATCCCTTGCGGCCAGCGATGCCACGGCCGCGGCCTGGGCCATCCGGTTGACGCCGAAGGGAATGGCGGTCCGGCGCAGTCCGTCAGCCAGGGACGGACGGGCGATGGCGTAGCCGATCCGCAGGCCGGCGAGGCCGTAGGCCTTGGAGGTGCGCAGGATGCACAGGTTGGGGTAGCGCCGGTAGAACTCCAGCGAGTCCAGGCCCGGGCCGCGCTGGTACTCGATGTAGGCCTCGTCCAGCACCACCAGGACCGTGGACGGCACGGACTTCAGGAAGTCCTCCAGCGCGCCGGCGTCAATGGAGACGCCCGTCGGGTTGTTGGGGGAGCAGAGGATCACCAGGCGGGTGCGGTCCGTGATGGCGGCGGCCATGGCCGCGAGATCGTGCTGTTCGTTGTCCAACAGAGGCACAGGGACAGGTGCAGCGCCGGCCACGGTGACCAGGATGGGGTACGCCTCGAAGGAACGCCACGCGAAGACCACCTCGTCCCCGGCATCGCAGACCGCGGTGATGATCTGCTGCAGCACGCCGGAGCTGCCGGGGCCGGCGGCGATTTCCTCCGGAGATACTCCGTAATGCCGCGCAATGGCCTCCCGGGCGTCCACCGCGCCCATGCTGGGGTACCGGTTGATCCGGCCGGCTTCGGCAGTAACAACCTCGACGACGGACGGCAGCGGAGCAAAGTGGCTTTCGTTCGAGGCCAGGGCGGCAGTCAGTTCAGACTCTGCGCTTTTACCGGCAACGTACGCGGGGAGGTTTGCGACGGCGGCGCGCAGCCCGGGAGCGGCAGTGTCGGGAAGGGTGCTGGTCATGCAAAGCATCGTCGGGCAGCGGCGTGCGTATGCGCAACACAGCTGCTTACTGCAGGACAGATCCTGCCTTGCCAGCAGGATGGAGTGGCAAAATGCTCAGTATGCACCTTCTTGATGCTCTTGACGCCGAGATCCTCCTCACACTCGACGACGACCCGCAGGCGACCGTCCTCTCGCTCTCCAGGACGCTGGGAGTTGCCCGCAACACGGTCCATGCGCGGCTGCGCCGCCTGGTGAATGACGGAAGCCTGGCGCCGTTCAGCCAGCGGGTCCGGACCGAGGCGCTGGGACTGCCGCTGACCGCCTTCATCTCCATCTCCATCAGCCAGTCCTCTAGCGACGAAGCCACGGCCGAGCTACGGACCATCCCGGAAATCATCGAAATGCATGCCACCACGGGAGATGCCGACCTGCTGGCCAAAGTGGCGGCGAAGGACCCTGCCGACCTCCACCGGGTGACCAATGCGATGCTGGCGATTCCCGGCGTCGTCCGCACGAGCACGGCCATGTCTCTGGTGGAGGTCATGCCGCCGCGGACCGTGCCGCTGTTGCATTCGGTGGCAGGCCGAAAGTAGCCACCGCGTGGTGATGCAATTTCACCTCCTGCGCCAGCCCCGGAGGCAGGCAAAGCGCCGCCCGCCTCGGGGGAGAGGCGGGCGGCGCTTGGTTAGGAGATGTGCGACGGCGGGCCGTCCCCGCGGTCAGTGCTGGCCGAGGCTGCCGCCAACAGGCGGCAGGCCGCCGTCGGGACGACGATCGTCCTCGCGCCGCTCGCCGGCGCTCAGGTTCTCGCCCTCGATGGTCTCGTCGGATTCACCGGTGGTGTCCACCAGGCCGTTTGTCTGGTCGAAGGGGTGACCGATCCGGTCATCACCACCAAGGTCGGCGACTGAGCCGGTGGAGCCGGCGGCCGCCGTCGTACCCGTTGTTGCCGTATCCGTGCGCGTAGTGGTGGTATCCGTCGTCAGGGGCGTGACGGTGGCCGGCTCCCCGGTAGTGGCTGGAGTTACCGTTTCGTCCGCAGCTGCAGTCTCGCCCTTGTTGCCCCCGGCAGCCATGGCGGCAGCGGCACCGGCTGCTGCCGCAACGCCCAGTCCGGCGGCCACCTTGCCCGAAACACCGGCCTTGCCGGAATCGCCGCGGGATGCTGCTGCGTCTTCCACGCCGGGCGTTCCTACCGTTGCGCCGGGGTTGACCGTGCCGCGCCAGGCGCCGCTCGCGTAGCCTTCGTCCTCGATGAATTCCTTGAAACGCTGCAGGTCTGCCTCGGCCTGCCGGTCAACGACGTTGAGCTTGTCGCCCACCTTCTCGATCAGTCCCTCGGGCTCGTAATCAATCGTCAGCCGTACGGACGTCTGGCCGCCGCCTACGTCCTCGAACTCCACCACGCCTGCGTTCGTGGCACCTTCGGTGGCAGCCCAGGCCACCTTGCGGTCCGGGACCTGCTCCAGGATCTTCGCTTCCCACTGCCGGCGGATGCCACCGATTTCGGCCACCCATTCAAGCCGGTCATCGGCCAGCTGCGTGACGCTCTTGACGCCGCCCATGAAATGCGGGAATTCCTCGAACTGGGTCCATTGGTTGTAGGCCGTGCTCACCGGTACGTTCACCAGAATGCGTTTTTCCACCTTCGTGCTCATAACGTCTCCTTCGCTTTGTCACCGGAACTGATGACTCGGAAAAATCATCAGCATGCTTACCAACATACCTTTTGGGCTCGTCCATATCCAGAGCACGAAAATCGGAACGGACGACGGCGGCCCCTGGCCGGGTGCGCCGTCGGGCAGGCCAAAGCCCGGCCGCGGGGAGGCGGCCGGGATGGACTGCCGCCTACTTGGACGCCGGCGGGGCGGGTTCGTCGGCCCCTTCTGCCGGATCCTGGGAATGTACGCGGATCTCCGTGACGTCCGCGTCCGGATCGCCCTCGGCGGGTGCTTCGGTATGGACTCGCTCGTCCAGTGGATAGTCCGTCATGGCTGGTGTGCTCCTTGGAAGGCGAACGGGGAAGGCGGCGGGACGCCACGAAAACCGGGGTTGCGCTACAGATCATTCAGCGCTCCCGGCCGCGGCCTGTCAAGGACATCGCAGGGTAAGCCAGAGGCTCTGGCCGGGACGGTCCATCTGTGCTGGACTGTGGGGTGCAGTGGCACCAACCAGCGCCGCCAGTTTTCGGAGGAAGACGGGCGGCACCTTTTCGAAAGAACATGGAAGGCCGGCGCCGCCCGGCCCTCGGAAGGAACACTCATGGCACCGTTCAAGATCGGATATTTCGTGGGAAGCCTGGCAACAGGCTCCATCAACCGGACCCTTTCCAAGGCGCTGATTAAGCTCGCGCCGGAGGACCTGGAGTTCACGGAGATCCCCATCCGGGACCTCCCGCTCTACAGCTACGACTACGACGCCGACTTCCCGCCCGCAGCCCGTGCCCTCAAGGAGGCCATCGAGGCGTCGGACGGCATCTTGTTCGTATCCCCTGAGTACAACCGGTCCATCCCCGGTGCACTCAAGAACGCCATCGACTGGGGCTCCCGGCCCTGGGGCAGCAACTCGTTTGCCCGCAAGCCCACCGGCATCATCGGCGCCTCCGTGGGCAGCATCGGTACTGCCGTCATGCAGTCCTCCTTCCGCAGCGTCCTCAGCTTCCTGGACGCGCCGCAGCTGAACGCACCCGAGGCCTACATCCATTACGACGCCGCTGTTTTCGGCGAGGACGGCGAGGTGAAGAAGGAGGATACCGCCAGGTTCCTGCGCCACTACATGGACGAGTACGCCGCGTTCGTTGCGCGCGTCCTGGCAGCCAACGCACCCGGGCACATCGGCGACCTGGAAACCGACGAGGCCAAGCTGACCCGCTAGCAGCAATATCGGAGCCGGCATGCGGAGGCGCGCCGTCCCAGTACGGCGGCCTCCGAGTCCGTGTGTGCTGGGCGTCAGTCCAGCGGCAGGGTTACCGTCACTTTGGTGCCGTGACCCGGGCTGGAACTGATGTCCACGCAGCCACCGGCTTCCCGGACGGCCACCGACATAAGGCGCAGCCCATAGCCGTGGTGCCGTCCGCGCGTGGCGCGGCGGCTGTCAAAGCCGGTGCCGTCGTCGGCCACTACCAGGCGGATGCCGTGGTCCACCGCGGCAAGCCGGACGGTGAGGTGGGACGCCCCGGAGTACTTATATGCATTGCTGAGCGCCTCGCGGGCCGACTGGTAGAGGAGGGTGGCGCAGTCCGACGGAATCTCGATGCCCCAGTGCGGAGTGTCCCAGCAGACCGCGGTCCCCCTCCGGCGGAGGGGCCCGGTCAGCCGGTCAATGCAGCCGGCCAGTCCCAAGGCGTGGAAATCGAGCGGATGCTGGTCCGTCAGCACGCCTCCCTCGGTGGTGACATCGCCCTCAAAAGCTGTCTTGTCTCCCATGACTTCCTGCTCCCCACAAGCTGGTTGGTCCGATGCCTCCAGCGTGGACCCGCAACTTCAGGGGTCCGCAAGGATTGGGTCAAGATCCCATCAATTCTGCGCGCGGCCCAGCCTCCACTAGTCTGGCTGCTCTATGGCCGCAGATTGCTGCTGCCTTGGCTGGAATGGCTTCCGCTGGGGGAGCCGGAGAGTGGGTGGCAATGCCTGAATGGCTTCAGGCACTGTTGTGGGGCACGGTGGCAGGCGCGGCGCTGGTGCTGGGCGCGGCCCTGTCCTGGCGGTGGGCGCTGCCGTCCAAGCTGGTGTCCTCGATCATGTCCTTCGGGGCCGGCGTGCTGATCTCGGCACTGGCCTTTGAACTGGTGGACGAGGCGGTGGAGGGCGGTGGGCTGTGGCCCACCGCGGCGGGTTTCCTGGCGGGTTCGGTGGTCTACGTCGGGGCCAACATGTTGCTTGCCAGGGCGGGGGCCAAGCACCGCAAGCGCTCCGGCACCCAGCAGCCGTCCGAGGAGGAGGACCCCGGCAGCGGCACAGCCATCGCCGTCGGGGCGTTGCTGGACGGCGTGCCCGAATCAGTGGTCCTGGGCGTGGGCATGCTCGCCGGCGGAGCGGTCAGCCCGGCCATGATGGCGGCAGTCTTCATCTCCAACGTGCCCGAAGGGCTGTCCGGGACCGCCGGCATGAAGAAGGCGGGCAGGAGCGCCCGCTACGTCTTCGGGCTCTGGGGTGGAATCGCCTTGCTCTGCGGCGTGGCCTCGCTGGTGGGCTACGCAGCTCTGGAGAATGCGCCCGGCGGGGTGGTGGCCTTCATCACCGCCGTGGCTGCCGGCGGAATCCTGGCCATGCTGGCGGACACGATGATCCCGGAGGCGTTCGAGGAACACCACAACCTGACCGGCCTGACGGCCTCCGTGGGCTTCCTGACCGCGTTCACGGTCCACCACATCGGCGGTTAGGCCCCGGGGCGGGACCGGGGGACCGAAGGCCCTACCCCCTACTTGTGCCGGAGACCTAGAATCTCGCCCATGGGAACCCGTCAGCCGGAATCGGCAACCGAAGTCCTGACCGTCGAGGAATGCTGGAAGCTCCTGGGCTCCTCCTACGTCGGGAGGCTGGCAGTCATCAACGGGAGTACGCCGGAGATCTTCCCGGTGAACTTCGTTCCCGCGGAAGGGGCGCTGTATCTGCGGACCGCCCCCGGAACGAAACTTCGGTCGATGCTTACGGGGAATCCGGTGGCGCTGGAAACGGATGCGCTCAACGTCTACGGGACGGAGGTGTGGAGCGTCGTCGTCAAAGGCGTTCCCTCGCGGGTGGAGGACGGCTCCCTGCCCCTGGAACTGGCCGATCCGGATCGCGAACCCTGGGAGCCGAGCCTCAAGGAGCACCTGATCCGCATCAATCCCACCGAGGTCACCGGCCGCCGGTTCGCCGTCCATTCGCGGACGCGCTGGTGGCCGCCCCTGGATTTCACTGCAGACTGGGAGTGACGGCGCCGGGGCCGGTACGACGGCGGGACACGGGAACGTGCTGCTTCCCGCCGTCGCGATAGCTGGAGCAGGCCCTGCCGGCTGAGGTCCAAGGCGACCAGGCGGCCGCTGGCCATCATTGCGGAAGCCGCGGGCAGTCTGCCCGCCGCTGGCCATGTTGCGGATATCGAATGCATCGGGGTCCACGTGCTGCGGCCCCCGATTGGGCTAATTGTCATACCTCAACGGCTCATTTCCACACCTCAAATCGTGCGTTTTTCTTGACTGAAGCTTGCCCCTTAATTTCCGCTTTTATGCCGATCCTTTGCGGTCTCCTTGGAAGACTCGAGATCCATTGCAGAAGTGTCTCTTGGGGGGATTGTGAAGAAAATGTGGCGTCCATCGCAAATGCCGCCGGCGCACGGCTTAACGTCCCGTGGGGACGGTCGGGAATTGTGATTACTGTCATAATTCCCGCACATAATGAAGCTGCTGGAATTGCAGATACCCTGGCCTCCTTGCGGGACCAGACGCGCAGTCCGGACCGGGTCATTGTGGTGGCGGACAACTGCACTGACGGCACTGTGGAAATCGCTGCGGCTTCCGGCGCGGAGGTAGTCCGGACCGTGGGGAACGCGGATAAAAAAGCGGGTGCCCTGAACTTCGTTCTCGCAGGACTTCTGCCCCATGCGGCTCCCGAGGACCTGATATTGATCCAGGACGCCGATTCCCAGTTGTCCCGGGACTTCATTGAGCGCTCTGTGGCCCACCTGCAGGCTGATTCACGGCTTGGTGCTGTGGGCGGCGTTTTCACCGGGGCGGGAGGCGGCGGGTTTGTGGGGCACCTCCAGCGGAATGAATATGCACGCTATGCCAGGGACGTGCGGCGCCTCCGCGGCAGATGCCTGGTGGTCACGGGAACTGCTGCGCTGTTCCGGGCCCGCACTCTCCGGGATGTGGTGGCGGCAAGGCTGGATGGCACCCTTCCGCCAGGGAATGGCCGCGGAGGCGTTTACGATACCTCGGTCCTCACAGAGGACAACGAGTTGTCCTTTGCCCTGTTGACCCTCAAGTACCGCATACGTTCGCCCGCTGACTGCACCCTGGTGACGGAGGTGATGCCCACCTGGCGTGAACTGTGGGCGCAGCGACTGCGCTGGAAGCGTGGGGCGGTGGAGAACTGCGTCCAATACGGCTGGACCAGGGTGACCCGGCCCTACTGGGGCAGGCAGTTCCTGTCGTTAGTGGGCGTGGCCGTCACCATCGCCTACGTCAGCACGGTGGCATTGGCACTGGCCACGGGGGAGGGGCTGCACATCCAGCCGTTCTGGCTCGCCGTGACCGGTGTCTTCGTGATCGAGCGGGTGGTGACAGTGCGGCTGCGGGGATGGAGATACATGCTCGCAGCAGCCACCATGTACGAACTTGTGATTGACCTGTTCCTGCAGGTAGTCCACGCGAAGGCCTATGCAGATGCAGCCTTCAACAAAAAGAAAGCCTGGTAACTCCATGTACAACAACCCAGCAGTACCTGCCGCCGCGGGGGCCGGTTCCGGAACTCTCGCCATGACCGGCGCGGGCGACCTCTTCTGGCTTGCGCTCGCCGCTTTTGCCCTTCTGGCGCTGGGGCTTGCCGTCAGGCGGATCGTCCCCGTGCGCGGAACCAAGTCCTAACAGGCGCCGGATGGCTCAACCTGCCGCCAACCACGTTCCCATGAAGAATGCAGCGGTCAACGTGCACGCTGCATTCTTCATGGCCGGGCTCCGCCCTGGCAAGTGTCAGGTCACCACGTTGACCACATTCGAGCACCCGGCAGTGTCGCAAACTTTATAGGCGATGGTGCTCCCGCCCTTGATGGTGTTGATGAAGCTTCCGGTGTTCGGGATGGTTTTCCGGGTGCCGTTAATCCACAGCGTCACGCTGCTCCCCGTTGCCCCGGTCCACTTCAATGTGGTGGAACTGACCGATTTGGTCTTGGTGGTGGAGGTGCTCAGCGTGATTGCGGAAACAGGCTGGGCCGGGGCAGCGGCTACCGCAGGCACAAAGGAAAAGTCACGGATCACCACGCTTTCCGGCTTGACGTGGGCGGGGTCACCTCCGCCCCCGCCGGTCACCCAGAGATTGAAGTGGATCTGTTCCTTAGCCGGGATTGGTACCGTCGGCCCTTCCAGGACCGTCTTCTTGAGGAGGCTCCCAGTGAAGCCTTCCCCCTCGAAGGTTTCGAACGTAAGCCGGCCGGGTTCCCATACCATTCGGTGGGTGTTTATGGGGCTGGACGTTACGCCAAAGACCGTGGTGTTGTTGCCCTCCCCGGGGGGCCTGCTGGCATCAAACCAGTACCCGTGGCCCTGGGTCACAGGCCAGGACTCTCCGTAGGCGGCCCCGCCGCCCCAGGCGGAGGCCTCGCACAGGTCGATCTCGTTGTACCCGGGCGCCGCCAGGGGATCATAAGTGAAGAGGCATCCCCACACCACTTCCTTCTGAAGGGTGGTCAGGTCCTTCTCCACCACGGTGCGGTAGGTGCCATAACCAAATCCTTGCCTGGTGGACTGGAACTCCGCGCCAACGGGGGCATTACCGCTCGGGTTTGTGAGGCTGAGGGTAACGTGTCCGTTCGCGTCCGGGTTGGTGACATTGGCGGCGGCAAACAGTTTGTTGTACTGCGGCGCCCCGCCCCAGAAGCGTTTCTCCCAGTTGAAGCCTTTCCAGGAGAAGTTGCCGGCCGGCCCGGGATTGGGATCAAGCGGCGCGGTATCCGCGGCCTGGGCTGGCGTAAAGCTTGCCATCATGGCCAAGGTTCCGGCCGCAAGCATGGCCAATGATTTGCCCCGATTTGAGGTGTGGTGGACAGAAAAGCGAAAACAAGCCATGCAAACGCCCCTTATCAGTTGCTCGCAGCGAGCAATTTGCGCCCCATTGAGCACAGGTTGATCTTCGGTCACCGCTTTGGAAAAAGGCAATAGCTTGACTCCCCGATTTTTCCGTAGAAAACAACCTCAAGCAAAACGCAACACTCAATGGAATCTCAAGAAATGCGCATTACCGGTTGAGGAATGGGCGTACATCCAATTCTTTGGGTAATCTCATGAGGGCTTTCCGTGAATTAGGACCAGGGGCATCCTTTTGGCTTCCGTCTCCGAACACTTAGTGCATTGCGCCAGCAAGTTTGCAGCGCGATGGGCGGAAGCGGATAAGGCTTGAGGGGGCATGGATGGTGGAGCGCGGCGTCGCCGTAGTGGTTGAGGACGATGACGACGTCCGCGACATCCTGACCGAGGTGCTGCTGCAATCCGGTTTTGCCGTCCACTCGACATCGTCCGGCTCTGCGGGTGTCGAAGCCGTTTGGGAACACAAGCCGGACATTGTCACTATGGATGTTGGCCTTCCTGATTTTGACGGGCTGGAGGCCTCCCGGCGGATCCGGACCTTTAGCGATGCCTACCTCATCATCGTCACCAGCCGTACCGACGAAGCCGATGCGCTGATGGGATTCGAGGCGGGGGCCGACGACTACCTCACCAAGCCCTTCCGGCCGCGGGAACTTAGGGCGCGGATCGGTGCCATGCTCCGCCGCCCCCGGTCACTGCCCACTGCTCCGGCTGGCGGCTCACCGGGTCACGGGCAGTGGCACCGGCGGGATTCAACGGACGACGGTGGCGGGGCAGCCCCGCATGATCGGCGGGTAGGGGGAGTGCCGCCGGAGCAGCAGGAAGTACCGGGTTGCTGCGATTTCGCCCACCGCGGGCTCACTCTGCACGAGGATTCACGGCAGGCAGCCATTGAGGGGGTTCCCGTGGACCTGACGCGCACGCAGTTCGACATCCTGCTGGTCCTGATGGAGAACGGGCGGACAGTCCAGACCAAGGCCGACCTGGTCCGGAGGCTCCGGAACGAGCCCTACAGCACAAACTCCTTCGTCAGTGCAGGCGAGGAGCGTGCAGTGGAGGTGCATGTGGGCAACCTTAGGAAGCGGCTGGGGGACAGTTCACGGCATCCTCGCTGGGTGGAGACGGTCCGCGGTGTCGGCTACCGGATGACGCAGTAATTCCCCAAAGGGTTGCCGGTCACCTGCCTTAGCGTAGTCTCGTTCAGGCGCCGGAGGTTATAGCCCCGGCCAGGAGGAGGCGAAAGTGCCCTGGGAGACAATTGCCGGAATAGTGGCAGGCATCCTGCTGGCATACGCCGTTTTGTTGTTCCTCCTGTGGGTGTACGCCCGCCGCCATCCCGAAACCGTCTCCATGAAGGATGCCCTGAGGCTGCTGCCGGACCTGTTGCGGCTCATCCGCAGGCTCGCGGCGGACCGTACTGTCGCCGTCGGCGTCCGCGTCCGGCTGGTGCTGTTGCTGGCCTATCTCCTGTCGCCCATCGACCTGGTCCCGGACTTCATCCCCGTGATCGGCTACGCGGACGACGCCGTGATCGTGGCCCTGGTTCTGCGCTCGGTCATCAAGCGGGCCGGCGAAGCAGCGGTCCTGAAGCACTGGCCTGGCAGCCCCGCAGGGCTGGACGTCATCCTGCGGGCGGCGAGGCCCGGCCGGCGGACGCGATAAATTTTGTTGTCCCTACCGGCGCCTTTCCGGCTGTGGGCTGTTAGCGTGGAGGCCCGGCCAATGAAGGAGGAGCGATGACAATCAACTCACCCGATTCCCTGCCCGACGACGAAACGCAGGACGGCGTGGAAGGCGCCGCGGGCAATGCGGCACCGCACAAGAACGACGGCGGGATCCCACAGGGCGGCGACGGCATCGGCATAAGCGTGGACGCCGAACCCAACACCTTCGAGCCCGAGGAGGACCCGGACTCCACAGAGGAACCGGGCAGCTAACCGCCCGGCGGGCGGTGCCGCTCAAGGTTTCCTCAAGATTCCCCAAACCGGCCTGTTTTGGAAATTTCCAATACCTACCGGCCGGTAAATTCTTCTTGTTTCCATGTTATTCCCCCAACTAGGAAGCACAGGGAGCCCCCGCGCTGGAGCCTGACTCGCGCGGGGGCTTCACCTCAATTAAGCGATGTCGCTCTGGGCAAGGTAGGAGTGGTAGAGGGGACGGGACGCGTCCCCAGTTCGAACCTGGCGGGGAGGGTGGCCCGAGCCCTGACCCGCGGCATGCCCGGTGACGAGGTACCGCCCTTGTTCTGATCTGCATCAGTGCCATCGGCTCGGATACCCGGCACCGCTCCGCTCCTGCGAATCGGCGGCAGGGAATTGCAACGCTTCCAAAAACGCGAAAAATCCTAGCGTGTAGATCTGTTGTAGATTGTTGACAATTGCTACGCTTGGGAACGTTAGCAGCTCACCCGTCCTTCCAACCGGACCCAGCCCCAAGGAAACACGATGAAAAAACGGCGCATCGACACTCCTGCTTTCGAGCTTGATGAAACGAGCCGGACTGGCCATCACTGCCCCAAAACGGGGTGGTGGTCAGCCGCCGGTGATCCGGCAGCGGCACGCTTCATTACCAAGGGGGAACTCATGCCCGCTTCATGCGGGGAGCCCGTGCTGTGGATGCTGGGGAAGGCTGCCGGGAGCCGGAGCCTTCGGCCTGCAGCTGTTTTCGCTTCCAGCCAGTAGGCGGAACTGAAAGTCCTTACTGCTCCCTGGGCAGCCGGGCCTCGGCCACGAGTTCGGTCAGCCACGGCCGGTGGCCCCGATGGAACACCATCCCCTTCGGAAGTCCCCGTACGGTAGGTACCGAGTTGGCGATATCGATGGTGACCCGCTCTCCGGCCATGGGTGCATTGCTGATATGCAAGTCACCGTAGGACGGCGGCAGGTGGGGATCCATCCAGAACCCCCCGCGGGCAACGTTGGCGTCGTATCTCATCAGGCTCGTCACCAGCTGGATGGGTGACGTCGCGGCCCAGGCCTGGGGCGAGCAGGCCGTCGGGTAAGGTACGGGCTCGCCGTACTGCTCCCTGCTGAATCCGCAGAACAACTCAGGCAGGCGGCCCTCGGAGTATTCGGCGGCTTCGAACAGGGCGGTGGAAATGCGCTGCGCCTCTTCAACGAATCCATAGCGCATCAAGCCTGCCGCGATCACGGCGTTGTCGTGCGGCCACACCGAGCCATTATGGTAGCTGGCGGGGTTGTACGCGCCCATGTCCGTCGCCAGGGTGCGGACGCCCCAGCCGCTGAACATTTCAGGGGACATCAGCCGTTCCGCAACCAGCGGAGCCTTGTCCTCATCGACGAGGCCTACCCACAGGCAATGTCCCATGTTGGATGCGCAGGCATCTACCTGCCGCTTCTTGCCGTCCAGCGCGATGGCGTAGTATCCCCGGTCCGGCATCCAGAACTCTTCATTGAACCGCACCTTCAGCTCCGCAGCGCGCTCCGCGAGCTCAGCCGCCAAGGCTGTCTCTCCAGTGTCGTAGGCGATCCAGGAGCGGGCCATATAGGCGTCATAGACGTATGCCTGGACCTCGCAGAGGGCGATCGGTGGCTCTGCGAGTGTTCCATCAGCAAAGTTGATGCCGTCCCAGGAATCCTTCCAGCCCTGGTTGATAAGTCCCTGGTCATTGAGGCGCTGGTACTCCACAAAGCCGTCGCCGTCCCTGTCGCCGTAGTCCCGTATCCACTCCAGGGCGCGGTCGGCGTGCGGAAGCAGCGCTGCGATGGTGTCCCTGGCGAACCCCCAGCGGCTTACCGACCCCAGGAGCACCACGAACAAGGGCGTTGCGTCGATGCTGCCGTAGTAGATGGATTTCCCTCCCAGTGCCAGGGAACTGGAGACGTCGAGCCGCACCTCGTGCAGGATTTTCCCGGGTTCCTCCTCGCTGACGGGGTCCACCACGGCGCCTTGCCGGTCAGCCAGCGTCTGCAGGGTGCCCAGCGCCAGGGACGGGTCCACAGGCATGGCCATCTCTGAGGCCCACAGGGAATCCCGGCCAAACAGCGTCATGAACCACGGCGCTCCGGCCGCCACCACAATGCGCTCCGGGTGGGTTGGATCTTCAATGCGGAGGGCACCAAGATCGTCATAACTGCGGCGGAGCGTCCTTTCGACGGATCGGTTACTCATATGCAGTTTGGGGATCTTGGCCACCCATTCCTGCCGGCGGCGGTCGCTGCGCGACAGTTCGCCTTCGGCCGGGCGGACTATGGGTGCCGCGGCGGCCCCGGAGCCGGGCGCCACTGTCAGGACCGTGTTCCACTCGCCGCGCGGCGGGATGGTGGTGACACAGTTCAGCTCCTCACCCTCCGCGTTCCAGGGGGTAGCGGAACTTACGACGACGGACTTCCGGACTTCGTTCCAGCGGCCGCTGATGCTCAGGGTCTTCCCGTCGAACTCACGGGATTCTTCCCACTCCCGTGGGGTCCGGGCTTCCTTGACTTCAAAGACATCCGCGAAATCCGAGCTGACGGTGAGTGAGACTGCGCATTCCACGGGCGTTGTGGAGTGGTTATGGACGGTGATGTGTTCCACGATGCCGATCCCCAGTTCCCGCCTGCGTTCCACAATGAGCGGGCTGTCCGCGTAGCCGTCCGATCTGGCGACCCTGCAGGCGAAGATTCCCCTGTATGGTTCCTTCGTCTGGGCCGCCAGGGGTTCGAGGGGCTGCCCGTTGACGGTCAGGTTCAACCTGGACAGGATGCGCGTGTCCTGGAAGAAGAGCCCGTGCGGATGTTCGGGGTAGATGTCTCCGTTCGGCAGGGAGATGCAGAAGGACGTGCCTTCCACCAGTGTGACCGTGCCGGCGCCAAGTGGTCCCGCCGCCGTGTCCGCGTTCCATCCAGCCATTGCCCGGCCTCCTCGGGGAACTGCCTGACGGGCAACCGCTCCGGGTTTGGGGGCTGGTTGGCCGTCCTCTACGTGGTATGCCTGAGGCTACTCTTGCCGCACGTTGCAGGCCAGAGCCGCGCGCCGGCGTCGGACTTAATGCCCATGGAGAGGTCGTAGTCGTCGTCGATGTGGAAGAGCCGCCGGTCCCCGATGTGGTCCACCACCCAGATTGTCCGGCCGTCGGCGGTACGTTCGTCCACCCTCCCGCTGTAATGGTCAAAGCCCTGCCGGCCCAGTGTCACCATGTCGCCCGGCTCCAAGGATGACCACATGGTTTCCCGGAGCCTGCGGGCAGCTCGGGTTTCGAAGGCGGGAATGGCCCGGTTGTCTTTCATGTGTGATTGCTCCTTGCTGACCGGCAGCTGGCGCCAGTGGCAGCAGGCGGTCATGGAAATAAGTGTGGTTGAGTAAGGGCCCAGTTCCGTTGGAACTGGGCCCTTATTTATGCAGTGGTTCAGCGGGTCCTTGCTTCTAGGCGCTGATCCCGGCTGCTTCAGGATCAGACGTAAGGTCCTCTACCGCCTTCTGCATGTGGCGTTCAATGGCATGCTGGAGTCCGTTGCGATCGCCTGTTTCCAGGTGGTCAAGGATCTTCTGGTGTTCCTGTACCAGGACGTCAATGCGCGGGTAAGCCACTTCCAGCCCGAGGATACACATGCGGGATTCGGCCGCGAGTGTCTCATAAATCCGGATCAGGCGGGTGTTGCCGGTGCCTGACACGAACGTGGTGTGGAACTGCATGTCCAGCCGTGCCAGCGACTGCCAGTCTGAGGCCTTCACCTGCTTGGCCATGTTTTTGATGATGCCCTTGAGTTCCCTGCAGGTGGCAGCAACCTGCTCGGGGTCCGAGTTGAGGAGGGTGTTGGCGGCAGCGAGCTCAACAGCCTCGCGGACGGCGTAGATTTCCTTCACGTCATCCGCTGTCAGCTCCAGGACGAAAACCCCGCGGTTGCGCTTGCTGACCAGGATGCCTTCCTGGCAGAGCCGCTGCAGCGCTTCCCGCAGCGGCCCGCGCGAGGTATTGAGCTGGCTGGCCAGCGCAGATTCGTTGACCTGCTGCCCGGGCCTGAAAGCCCCCTGGACGATCAGCTCCCGCAACTGGTCGGCGATCAGTTGCGCCGTGGGGCGACCTTCCAGTACGAATGTTGCCTCCGGTGCCGCCATTGACATCCCCTCATTTCATGCTTGGGCAGATTGAATTCTTGTTAGAACGCTATTGCTGTGTACTTGTACTCCAGGAATTCGTCGATTCCCACTTTTCCGCCCTCGCGTCCCAGGCCCGATTGCTTGACGCCCCCGAAGGGTGCGGCAGGGTTGGAGACGATGCCGGTATTGATCCCGACCATTCCAACCTCCAGTTCCGCCGAGAAGCGCATGGCTTTTTCCATGCTCTCGGTAAACACGTAGCCCACCAGTCCCCATTCCGTGTCGTTGGCCAGGCTGAGGACCTCGTCTTCGCTGTCAAAGGACGATATGGCTGCCACTGGCCCGAAAATCTCCGTGCTCATGAGTTCGGCATCCCTGGGAACATCCATCAGGACCGTGGGAGTGAAGAAGTACCCCGGACCTTCCGGGCGGGTTCCTCCGGTCAGCACTCGCGCACCCTTGGCCGTTGCATCAGCGACGAGGCTTTCGACCTTGTCGAGCCCCTTCTGCTCGATCAGAGGCCCGACGTCGGTGCCCGCCACAGCGCCGTTGCCCACCTGCAATTCTGACATCTTCTTGGAGAACTTCTCGCCAAACTCCTCCACCACGGACCTGTGGACGAAGAAGCGGTTGGCTGCGGTGCACGCTTCGCCCATGTTGCGCATCTTGGCTTTCATGGCACCGTCAACGGCCTTTTCGATGTCGGCATCGGCCAGGACGATGAAAGGTGCGTTGCCGCCCAGTTCCATGGATGACCGCATGACGTTGTCGGCCGCCTGCCGGAGGAGGACCTTGCCCACCTCGGTGGAACCGGTGAAGCTGATCTTGCGGGCGATGCCGCTGTCTGTCCACGTGCGTACCACGCTGGAAGCCGAAGCCGTGGTGACGACGTTGAGCACGCCGTCGGGAAGCCCTGCCTCTTTGAAGATGGCCACCAGTGCCAGCGACGTGAGCGGTGTGAGCTCTGCCGGCTTGAACACCATGGTGCAGCCGGCGGCCACGGCAGGGGCGATCTTGCGGGCGCCCATGGCAAGGGGGAAGTTCCAGGGAGTAACCAGCACCGAGGGTCCCACAGGTTCCTTGGTGATCTGGATGCGCGTGGTTCCGTCCACCGATACCGTGCTGTCGCCGCCGATGCGCACGGCTTCTTCGGAGAACCAGCGGAGCATTTCAGCACCGTAGGCAACCTCACCCTTGGCTTCGGCCAGGGGCTTGCCCATCTCGGCAGTCATGATCGCCGCGAGATGGTCGGTATTGGCGGTGACCAGTTCATAGGCGCGGCGAAGGATGTCGGCCCGCTGGCGCGGGGTGGACTTGCCCCAGGCCGCCTGGGCCCGGCCGGCGGCTTCGATGGCCCGCACGGCGTCCTCGGGCCCGCCGTCGGCTACGTTGGCGATGACTTCGTTGGTTGCAGGGTTTTCCACGGCGAACGTGGCGCCGTCGGCGGCCTGTTGCCACGTTCCGTCAATAAAGAGCCCGGTGTGGAGGCTGTTGGGATCAAAGGAGGAGTTCATGGTGATCTTTCAGTGATCAAGGGGGATTAGGAGGTGGCAGTTTTGAGGGCCTGGGTGAACCTGGTCAGGCCGGCCTGGATTTCGTCGCTGGTGACGTTGAGCGCCGGGATGATGCGGACGACGTTGCCGTGCGGGCCGCAGGTGAGGAGGAGCAGTTCTTCCTTGATGGCGGCCTGTTGGACGGCCAGCGCCGTGGCGGCGTCGGGGGTGTTGTCCGCGGCGGTGAATTCGACGCCCTGCATCAGGCCCCGTCCGCGGACGTTGCCGATGCCGGCGAACTCGGTCTGCAGCTTGTCGAGTCCGGCGCGCAGTTCGTCGCCTCGCTGCAGGGCGTTTTCCACCAGGTTTTCCCGGCGGATGACTCCGAGGGTGGCGACGCCGGCTGCAGCGGCGACGGCGTTGCCGCCGTAGGTTCCGCCCTGGGAGCCGGGCCACGCCTTGCCCATCAGTTCAGCTGAGGCGGCGATCGCTGAGATGGGGAAGCCACTGGCCAGGCCCTTGGCAGTGATGACGATGTCAGGGGTGATGCCGGCCCAGTCGTGTCCCCAGAATTTGCCGGTGCGTCCGACGCCGGCCTGGACCTCGTCGAGGATGAGCACGATGCCGTGGCGGTCGGCGCGTTCGCGCAGGCCCTGCAGGAAGGCAGGGGGAGTGGGAATGTAGCCGCCGTCACCCAGGACAGGTTCGATGATGAAGCCGGCCGTGTCCGCGGGTGTGCTGATGCTCAGGAGGATGTGGTCCAGTTCCTTGAGGGCGAAGCTGACCGCGGTTTCCTCGTCCCAGCCGTACCGGTACCAGTGCGGGAAGGGCGCGACGTGCACGCCGCTCATGAGGGGGGAGAAACCGGACCGGAACTTGGTTCCGGCGGTGGTCAGGGACGCTGCCGCGACCGTCCGTCCGTGGAATCCGCCCTGGAAGGAGATGATGTTCGGCCGGCCGGTGGCCATCCGGGCCAGCCTGACAGAGGCCTCCACGGCTTCTGATCCCGAAGTTGCGTAGAAGACGCTGTCCAGCCCCTGGGGCAGGACCTCCCCCAGCAGTTCCGTGAGTTGCAGCAGGGGCTGGTGCATCACGGTGGTGTACTGGGCGTGGACAATCTTGCCCACCTGCTCGCGTGCCGCGGCCACAACATCCGGGTGGCAGTGGCCGGTGCTGGTGACACCAATCCCGGTGGTGAAGTCAAGATACTTCTTGCCGTCGGTCGCGTGGATCCAGCTGCCGGAGGCATGATCGACGACAACAGGAGTCGCCTGCTTCAGGATGGGGCTCAGGGTTGCCATGTCTTCTTACTTTCTTCTGATTGTAGATTGTCAACAATAGGCGACACCGGGTGGTATCGCAAGTTTTCGTGCGGCGGCTAGTTGGTACCGAACCGTTGCGGACGGACAAAATCGAGGCCGCCGTACGATGCCTTGCCTAGTGCCTCGCCAGCGGCTATTTCGCCGTAGCCGGTGGCGTTTTTGAACCCGGCGCCGGAGAAGCCGGTGGCGGCGTAGATCCTGCTTGACTGGCCCAGGAAGCCCAGTAAGGGCTGGGAGTCGGTGGTGAAAAGGTCCGGGAAGGCGTCGGAGCGGACGATGTTGGGGTAGAGGCCGGGGAGGAATTCGGTGATGGTTTCGGTGGTTTCTTCGATTTCGGCCTGGTTGAGTTCCCTGGGGACTGCGTTGGGGTCTGGTGTGGGTTTGCCGCGGCCGTCCAGGGTTGCTTTGACGGTGGCGCCGTCCACGGCGGGTGCCCCGTACATGGAGCGGTCCGCGTGGATCCGGATGAAGATGGGGAAACGATCGGGGGTGAACTGGGCAGCGTCCCTGGCCACGAACCAGGTCAGGAAGACGCGCTTGGTTACCGTTGCTGCTTTGAGGTGGTGGGGCATGAGGCGTTGGGACCAGCCGCCGGAGGCGATGATGACGTTTTCGAAGGTCCAGGTCTTCCCGGCGGAGGTGATGGTGACGCCGTCGTTGGTTTCGGTGATGCTGTCGATGGGGGTGTTGGTGTGGATGGTCGCACCGTTGGCTTGGGCGGCTTGGATGGCGGCGGTGACGGCGCGGTCGGTGCGCAGGGCGCCGGCGTGGGGGTCGTAGACGGCGATGTCGTCGGGGCGCAGGTTGTGCTGGGGGTAGCGTTCGGCCATGTCCTCGCGGGAGAGGATGACATGCTCGGCGCGGTTGCTACGGGTGGTTTCGAGCAGGGCGGTGAGGTAGGGGCCGTTTTTGGTGCCGATGGACAGGCCGCCGCAGCGGGTGAGGATGTCCTGGCCGGTTTCTGCTTCCAGTTCTGCCCAAAGATCGCGGGAGCGTTGAAGGATGGGGTAAAGGTCCGGGGTGCCGCGGTAGATCATGCGGAACAGGCGGGTGTCCCCGCCCACGGCGCTGCGGCCGTGGGCGGGAGTGTGTGCTTCGAATCCGGTCACGGAGTCGGTGAGGCGGGAGGCCTGCCAGAGGGCCATGGAGCCGATGCTGCCCAGGCCGATGACGGCGAGTTTTCCGTCCATGGTTTACAGCACCTGGTCCAGGAAGGCCTTGGTGCGGGCTTCCTGGGGGTTGGTGAGGACTTCCCGGGCGTCGCCGCGTTCGATGACGTAGCCGTCGTCCATGAAGATCAGGGAATCGGCGACTTCGCGGGCGAAGCCCATTTCGTGGGTGACCACGACCATGGTCATGCCTTTCTTGGCGAGGTCTTTCATCACGGCGAGGACTTCACCGACTTTTTCGGGGTCCAGGGCCGAGGTGGGTTCGTCAAAGAGCATGATCTCGGGGTCCATGGCCAGGGACCGGGCGATCGCGACGCGCTGCTGCTGGCCGCCGGAGAGCTGGGCGGGGTAGTAGTCCCCGAACCCGGCCAGGCCGACGCTGGCGAGCAGTTCGTGGGCGCGTTTGGCGGATTCTTTTTTGTCCGCGCCTTTGACCAGGACCGGCCCGGACATGACGTTTTCCAGGGCGGTCATGTTCGGGAAGAGGTTGAACTGCTGGAAGACCATGCCCACCCGGGTGCGTTGTTCGGCGAGCTTCTTGGGCGGCAGGGCGTGGTACGCGGTGTCGGTTTCGTAGTAGCCGAAGTCCTCGCCGTTGACCTTGAGCACACCGGAGTCCACGGTTTCCAGGCCGTTGATGCAGCGCAGGATAGTGGACTTACCGGAGCCGGAGGGGCCGATGATGCAGCAGATCTCACCGCTGGCGATCTGAAGGTTGATGTCCTTGAGGACTGTCTTGGGTCCGAAGGACTTGCGGATTTTCTGGGCAAGAATCGTGCCGTCGTTACTCATCGGGCAGCACCTTCCGGGTCGGTGAGCACAACCGGCTTGGCCTTGCGGGGAAGCCGGGAGGTTGCGCGGGAGTATTTCTGTTCAAGCTTGGACTGCGGGTAGCTCAGCAGCAGGGTCATCACCAGGTACCAGAGGCTGGCCACGATCAGCAGCGGAATGGTCTCGTAGGTGCGGGCATAGATCAGCTGGGCGCTTTGGAGCAGCTCGGCCACGCCCAGGACACTGACCAGGGAGGTTCCCTTGAACATGCCGATCACCTGGTTACCGGTCGCGGGAATGATCGAGGGCATCGCCTGGGGAATGATGACCTTGCGCATCCTGGTCCCCGCGCTCATCCCGAGGGAGTCCGCGGCTTCGATCTGGCCCTTGCCGACCGAGGAGAACCCGCCGCGGATGATCTCGGCCATGTACGCGGCCTCGTTCAGGGTCAAACCGACCAGCGCCGCGGTGATCGGGCCCATGATCGCGTTCGTGTCCACGGCGGTGCCGATATCGGTAAACGGGATCCCGATCCGCAAATCCGGGTACAGGGCCGAAATGTTGAACCAGAAGATCAGCTGGACCAGCACCGGGGTGCCGCGGAACAACGTGATGTAAAGCCCGGCGGCGATGGAAACCGGCTTCACATGCGAGGAACGCATGATCGCCAGGGCCAGCCCGAGCAAGGTACCCAGGGCCATCGACGCGACCGTGAGGAAAATCGTGAGCATCAGCCCGCGCAGGATCGACTCGGCAAAGAAATACTTCCCCACCACGTGCCACTTGAAGTTGGGGTTGGTCAGGACGGAGGAGAGGATCCCGATGCCGACCAGGATGCTGAAAATCCAGCCGGCGTACTCCGAACGGGTCCGCAGCCGCAGCCGCGGCTTCAGGGCCGGATCAATGCTGCCCATCGTTGCGTCACTTCCTTTTTTGATAGCTGTAGCCATTGGGCCCACCCCTCTAGTTCAGCTTGGCGTCGGTGATGGCCCCGGACTCCAAGCCCCAGGTCTCCAGAGACTCCTTGTACTCCGGGGTTTCCAGAACCGACTGGATGGCCTTCTGCAGCGCCGGGGTCAACGGTGAGCCCTTCTTCACGCCAATCGCGGTCACATCGTTCGAGCCGACGTTGACCCGGCCCAGGAGGGTGAAGGAGTCCGGCTGCTGCTTCTGCGCCCAGCCCAGGGACGTGGTGTCATAAAGGACGCCGTCGATCCGCTTGGAGTGCAGCTGGGTCAGGGCCTCCTGGACGTTGGGCAGCGTCACCGCGTTGATCTCCGGCTGTCCCTTGGACGTGCAGGTCTGCTCGCTCAAGGCGGGCAGGCGCTTAAGCTGGCCGGTGGAGCCCTGGGTCACGGCGATGTTCTTCCCGCACAGGGTCTCCATCGTGAGGTTCAGCGGGTTCCCGGCCGCCACGGCCACCGAGTTGCCGGCCTTGAAGTAATCGATCATGTCCAGGACCTTCAGCCGTTCCTCGGTCTTGGACATCGTGGTGGCGGTGAAGTCGTACCGGCCGCCGTCCAGGCCCGGGACGATCGTGTCGAACTTCGTGTCCACGAACTTCAGGTCCAAATCCAGCTTCTTCGCCACAAGCCGGGCAACATCCGGGTTCAGGCCGATCGGAGTCTGGTTGTCCTCGGCGAGGAAAGTGGTGGGCGGGTAGTGCAGGTCCATCGCGACCGTAAGCTCACCCTTGTCCTTGTAGGACTGCGGCAACAAAGCCACCGCGTCCGCATCAGACTGGACACCCTCAGAGATATCCCTGGTGTTGTTGGTCAGCGACTGCGTCTCTTCGGTTGTGGAACTCACTCCGGCTGCACCACCACAGGCGCTCAGGGCCAGTACAGCGGCGAGCCCTACGGCCGCGGTCTGCAGTTTGTTAATGGTCTTCATGGGATATCTTCCTTTGGGGATTCGAGCCGGGGGACTGCGATGTCGCCACGGGGATGTGGAATTGAAATTGGCGCCTGTGCAAGGGAGCAAAGGGAGTGCGGGGAGCGGCGTCTTCAGTATCGGTTCAGGCCGTGTTTGTGATCCGTGTCTCTTCGGCCTCTACTGCAATGCAACCCTCTCAAGAGTAGATTGTCAACAATTCACAGCAACCTTTTTCTAGTCCGGGTGAGTTCCGGCGTTGAGTCTGCGGGTGCGAAAAGTTGTTGACAATTTACAATTCTGCGACCTACAGTCGACGTATCGGGCAGGAGATCTTCCGGCTTGCGCCAGTGCTTTTCCCGCCGTATGGACGTCACATAACTTCCCCGCCCCCAGGGATACCCCTCCTGATCAAGAACGGAACAGAACATGGCAGAGACCAACTTCCGGCCGAAGTACATCTCGTTTGATATCTACGGCACGCTCATCAACTTCGATATCGATCCCACCACCCGTCGCCTGCTCGATGGACGCATTTCTGAAGAACAGTGGCCGACCTTCAAGAAGCACTTCCGCGGGTACCGGTTCGACGAGGTCCTTGGCGACTACAAGCCCTACGAGCAGATCCTTCAGGATTCCTTTGACCGCGTGTGCAAGTACTGGGGTATTGGGCCGACCCCGGGTGCGGGCGCGGAGTTCGCGGAGGCGGTACGCGGCTGGGTTGCGCACGAGGACGTGCCGGCCCCGCTGAAGCTCATGGGGGACAACTACAAGCTGGTGGCCCTGTCCAATGCCGACGACAGCTTCCTGGACATCAGCATCCCCAAGCTCGGCGCAGACTTCCACGCCGTGCTGACCGCCGAGCAGGCCCAGGCCTACAAGCCGCGTTACCAGGCCTTCGAGTACATGCTCGATACCCTCAACGCCAAGCCGGAGGACTTCCTGCACATCTCCTCGCACACCCGCTACGACGTGCATCCGATGCACGACATGGGCTTCCGCAACCTCTGGCTGCTCGACCGTGGCTACGACCCCATCGGCCCGGGCTACGACCTCAACGTTGCCAAGTCCCTGGACGAAATCAACAAGCACCTCGGTCTCTAACCGACGTCGAGGCGAAAGGCCAAACCATGAAACTCATTCCCTACTGGCTGGACACTGCCGAACCGTCAGCCGACTACCGGCGCACCCCGGTCCCGGAGAACGTCGATGTCGCGATCATCGGCGCCGGCTTTACCGGGCTCTCCGCGGCCCTGGAATTCGCCAAACAAGGCGCCAGCGTTGCCGTTTTCGAACGCCACACCGTGGGTTGGGGCGCATCCGGCCGTAACGGAGGAATGGCGACCACCGGTTTGGCCATCGGCTTCAGCACCGCGGTCAAACGCTACGGCGAGACGCGTGCGGTGGAGTACTTCCGCGAGTACAACGACGCCATCGACAGCATCGAGAAGCTCGTCCACGACCACGCCATCGACTGCGACTTCAACCGCTTCGGCAAGCTCTCGCTGGCCTTCCACGAGTCGCACAACGATGGCTTCCGGAAGTCGCAGGAACTGCTGGCCAAGCTGGTCGATCACCACGTCACGGTTATCCCCAAGTCCGAAATCCACAGTGAAATCGGCACGGACTTCTACCAGGGCGCAATGATGGACCCGCTGGGTGCTGGCCTGCACGTGGGCAAGTTCGTCCACGGACTGGCGAAGGTGGCCGTTGAAGCCGGCGCAGACATCTGCGAGAACGCAGCGGTCACCGAGCTGAAGAAGGTCTCTGGCACCGTACACGATGTGCACACCACGCGTGGCATCACCCGGGCCAAGCAGGTCCTGGTCGCCACCAGCGGCTACACCGGCGGCGTCACCCCGTGGCTGCAGCGCCGGGTCATCCCCGTCGGCAGCTTCATCATCTGCACCGAGCCGCTGCCCGAAGACGTGGTCAACCGCATCCTGCCCAACCGCCGCCAGGCTTCGGACAGCAAGATGCTCACCTACTACTTCCGGATCACCCCGGACAACCGGCTGCTCTTCGGAGGCCGCGCCCGCTTCGCGCTGTCCAGCCCGGACTCGGACGTCAAGAGCGCCGAAATCCTGCGCAAGGCCATGCTCGAACTCTTCCCGTACCTCTCCAACGCCAAGGTGGACTACATCTGGGGCGGCCTGGTGGACCTGTCCATGGACCAGATGGTCCACGCCGGCGTCCACGACGGCCTCTACTACTCGCTTTGCTACAGCGGCCACGGCGTCCAGATGGCGGCGCACATGGGCAAGCGGATGGCCCACTACATGGCCGGCGACAAGTCAGCCAACGTCTGGGAGGACCTGAAGAACCCGCCCGTGCCGGGCCACTTCGGTCCGCCCTGGTTCCTGCCCTTCATCGGGGCTGCAGCCAAGGTCATCGACCGGGTCAAATAGACCAACTTCACCAGCCAGCAAACATAAGGGTCCCCATGTCATCAACACCGGTCGCTGAAGCGCGCCCAAAAAACACCGAGGAAACTGCCTTCAAACGCGCACAGTTCGCCAGCCTTCCGGGTGGTGCCTTCTTCGAAGGAAAGTGGCAAAGCGCCGAAATGACGCTGGAGGTCCGGGATCCCGAGGACGGTGTGCTGCTGGGGCGGGTGTGCAGCTCCACGTCGAACGACGTGGAGCACGCCATCGGCCATATTTACCGCCATCTCCAGGTGGCGGACTGGCCGTTGCGGGCCCGGCGGGAGGCTCTGGAGAAGGCGGTGCTGCTCCTTGGGGAGCAGGCGGAGCGGTTCGCAAACATCATCGCGGCGGAGAGCAGCAAGACCATCACCGAGGCCGAGCGCGAGGTGCGTCGCGCCGCCGAAACCTTGCGGCTTTCCGCCGCCGCCTCCGTGGAACTGGCAGGGGAGACCCTGGGCTTTGAGGACAGCTTGGCCGGTGCGGGCAAGATCGGCTGGTACAGCCGGAAACCGGTGGGCATCGTTGCGGCAATCACGCCCTTCAATGACCCGCTGAACCTGGTGGCACACAAACTGGGCCCGGCGCTCATCGGAGGCAACGGCGTCGTACTCAAACCCTCACACCGGACACCACTGACTGGGCTTGCCCTTGTGAAGCTGCTGCTGGAGGCGGGCGTCCCGTCCGGCCGGATCGCGGCGATCGTGTCCGGTCCTGGCGTCTCCGAGGCGCTGGTGACTGATCCCCGCGTGGACCTGATTTCATTCACGGGCGGTCCGGTGACGGCGGAGCGGATCGCCGCGGCAGCGGGCGGGAAGAAGATCCTTTCCGAGCTGGGCGGAAACAACGCCACGATTGTGTGCGCGGACGCGGACGCCCAGGCTGCGGCCGAGGCGATTGTGGCCGGTGCCTTCGGGGTGGCGGGCCAGAACTGCCTGTCGGTGCAGCGGGTGTACGTGCACACGTCGCTGTTCGATACCGTGCTGGAGCTCGTCACCGCGCGCACCAGGGAACTGAAGACCGGTCCCAAGCTGGACCGCGGCACTGACGTGGGTCCCCTGATTTCGGAGGCTGAGGCCCGGCGGGTTGAGGAATGGGTGGAGGAAGCCAAAACGTCCGGCGCCGCTGTTCATGCAGGCGGGCAGCGGCGCGGGACCTACTACGAACCCACAGTGCTGGCCGACGTGCCTTCCGCATGCCGGGTGATCCGGGACGAAGTCTTCGGCCCGGTGGTATCCATCCTGCCGTTCATTGAAGTGCAGGATGCGGTTTTCGCCGCGAACGCCACCGAGTACGGGCTGCAGGCCGGCGTCTTCACCCGGTCCATCGATCTTGCGCTCCAGATAGCCGAAAAACTGCACGTGGGTTCGGTGGTCATCAATGAAACGAGTGACGTGCGGATCGATTCCATGCCGTTCGGCGGCTTCAAGAAATCCGGTGTGGGCCGGGAGGGCGTCCGGCACGCTGTGCGGGAAATGACCGAGCCCAAGAACACCATCGTCAACCTTGCCGGGGCGCCCCTGCAGCGGCAGCACCCGGTGGCCACCCCTGAACGGAGCGTCTCTTCATGACAGCACACAGCATTGCGGTGATCGCCGGCGACGGCATCGGCAAGGAGGTTGTACCGGCCGCGATTGAGTGCCTGGAACGGATCGCGGAGCTGCATTCCCTGGACCTGAAGTTCACGTACTTCGACTGGGGGTCCGACTACTACCTCCGGCACGGCCGGATGATGCCGGTGGACGGACTGGAACAGCTGGCCCGGCACGACGCGATTTTCCTGGGCGCCGTGGGTTCCCCCGAGGTTCCGGACACGGAGTCGCTGTGGGGCCTGCTGATTCCCATCCGCCGGGAGTTCCAGCAGTACATCAACCTCCGCCCGGTCAAAACGCTCGACGGCGTGCGGTCGCCGCTTGCGTCCAAGGAACAGATCGACATCCTCATCGTCCGGGAAAACAACGAGGGCGAGTATTCCGAGGTGGGCGGCCGCGCCTACCGCGGGCAGCCGCACGAGACCGCTGTGCAGGAAACGATTTTCACCCGCCAGGGTGTGTCACGGGCAGCCCATTTCGCGGCCAGGCTCGCCTCGTCCCGCCGCGGCCTGCTGACCTCGGCAACCAAGAGCAACGGCATCATCCACACCATGCCGTTCTGGGATGAAGTGGTGGAGGAAACGGCCCGGCTGTACCCGGACGTGACCCTGGTTAGCGAGCTGGTGGATGCGCTGGCCGCCCACCTGGTGCTGAAGCCCTGGACGCTGGATGTCATCGTGGCCTCAAACCTGCTGGGCGACATCCTCTCTGACTTGGGAAGTTCGGTTACCGGGTCCATCGGCCTGGCCCCTAGCGCCAACCTGAATCCGGATGGCGACTTCCCGTCCCTCTTCGAGCCGGTCCACGGCTCGGCGCCGGACATCGCGGGCAAGGGGCTGGCCAACCCGGTAGGCCAGATCTGGTCCGGTGCGATGATGCTCCGGCATCTCGGCCACCCGGAGGCTGCCGAGCACCTGCAGCTCGCCTTCGAGTCGGTGCTCCGGGAGGGCCTTGGTACCCGCGACGTGGGAGGCCCGTCCTCGACGTCAGAGTTCACGGCCGCGGTCCTGGCCGCCATCGACGTCTACCACGCGCTGGACGCGATCGATGCGCGGGTACCCGGCGGGCCGGCGGCAGCACCGGCGTCGTCCTCATGACCATGGCGGGCGGGGGCGCAAAGCCCGTTGTCGCAGTCCTGTACCGGGAGGCCCTGCCGCCGCGGCTTGCTGAGATCGAGGCGCTGGCCGAGGTCCGCCTGGCCAAGGCCGACGCACTGGCCGGGGCGATGGATGGCGCCGATGTGCTGTACCAGTGGCATTCGTTCTCCCCGGCGCTGCGTGAGAACTGGGGTGCCGCGTCAACGCTGCGGTGGGTCCATGTGTCCGCCGCAGGGGTGAGCCAGCTGATGTTCGACGAACTGGTGCGCAGCAAGATCCAGTACACGAACTCGCGCGGCGTGCTGAGCCGGGCGATCGCCGAGTTTGCGCTCGGCTTTGTGCTGGACCTGGCCAAGGATGCGCAGGGCTCCTTCAGGCGGCAGCGGGAGCAGCGGTGGGAGCACCGGACCAGCCGGAAGATCCAGGGGCAGCGTGCCCTGGTGGTGGGTACGGGCTCCATCGGGCGCGAAATTGCTTCGCTGTTCCGCGCCGTCGGCATGCAGGTCAGCGGTGCGGGCCGCAGCAGCCGGCCGGGCGACGCCGATTTCGACGAGATCCATTCGTCCCGCGAGCTGGCCCGGATTGTCCCCGGTTTCGACTACGTCGTCCTTGCCGCACCGCTGACCCAGCAGACCAGGGGGCTCGTCGGCGCGGAAGTCTTGGCGGCCATGAAGCCCACCGCCCACCTGATCAATGTGGGCCGGGGCGAACTGGTGGAGACGGACGCGCTGGTGGACGCCCTCTCGGCAGGATCAATTGCCGGAGCCGCACTGGATGTTGTCCATCCCGAACCCCTGCCCGAGGGGCACCCGCTCTGGGCCATGGAGAACGTGATCATCACGCCCCACATGAGCGGCGACACGGAGGACTACCTCGATGACCTGGGGGCGCTGTTCGTGGAGAACCTTCGGCGGTACTGCCTGGGCGAACCGCTCCAGAACGTCGTGGACAAGAACCTGGGCTTCGTCGCGGCTTCCTGACAGAAGTTGCAAAAAAAGCGGGACGGCGGCTGGTTTTCACCAGCCGGCCGTCCCGCTTTTTCCAGTAATCAGCGCGCCGTGCCCGCCAGCTCATCCGGCTGGACAGATTCGTTGGCCTTGCGGTCCTCGAGGTCATCCAGCGACTTGCCCCGGGTGTCGGGGGACAGGAGGGTGGCCAGTGCTGCCACGGCGCAGATGCCGAACGTGACCAGCCCGATGACCACGGGAACGTTGGCCGAGCCCGGAGGCGCCACCGCCGTGAAGATGCTGGGGAAGAACGAGGCGATCATGAGGCCCAGGTTCTGCGATACCGCGAAGCCGGTCACACGGATCCGCATGGGGAACTGCTCCTGGAAGAACGTTGCAAAGGTGGCGTTCCACATCTGGAAGAAGAGGCCCTGCACAATGACGATGCAGACGAAGACCAGTGCAAGGCTGCCCTGTTCGATGGCCCACAGGTAACCGCCAGCCAGCGCGCCACCGCCTATGCCGCCCGTGACCATCAGCATCCGCCGCCCGATCTTGTCCGACAGTGCGCCGAACAGCGGGATAGTGACGACGGCGGCGATGTTGGCCACGAGGGTCACCCAGAGGAAGTCGCTGCTGGAGAAGCCGTTGCCGTAGCCCTTCTGGGTGGCGTAGGAGACGCCGAAGATCAGGGTTGCCATGCCGATCACATTGGTGAAGGTCATCAGGATGCACCGGACCAGGACCCAGGGGTAGCTGCGCACGAGGTCAACGAGTGGGAACCGCGGCTTGGCCTTGCCCTTTTCGGACTGTGCCACGTATGCGGGCGGCTCCTGAACACGACGGCGGATCACGTAGCCGGCCAGGATCACGAAGGCGCTGAGCAGGAACGGGATGCGCCAGCCCCAGGTTTGGAACTGGTCTGCGGGGAGGATGGCGGCAAGGGGAAGCAGGACGGCGGTGGCCAGGATGGAGCCCACCTGGGTGCCCTGCAGACTGAAGCTTGCGAAGAAGCCGCGCTTGGCGTCGGGGGAGTGCTCCACGATCATCGCGCTGGCGCCGCCTAGTTCACCTGCAACGGCGAAGCCCTGGATGAGGCGGAGGATCACCAGCAGGATCGGCGCCAGGATGCCCACCTGCCCGTACGTGGGCAGCAGGCCGACGGCGAAGGTGGCGAAGCCCATCAGCAGCATGGCGAAGACGAGCACCTGCTTGCGGCCGTGCCGATCACCGTACGCACCGAGAACGACGGCGCCTACCGGGCGGGAAACGTAGCCCACCGCGTAGGTGGCAAGCGAGGCGATGATCCCCACGGTGGGGTTCTCGGTGGGGAAGAAGATGGCGGGGAAGATGAGCGTCGCGGCCAGCGAGTACAGCGCGAAGTCGTAGTACTCGAGTGCGCTCCCGATCCAGCCGCTCATCGCCGCTTTTCTCGGGTCCCTTTTGCCGGCACTGGCTTCAGGGGCTGGATGCAATGCCCCGGGGGTGGTGCTCATGTGGTGATTCCTTCGTCGTCATTGGCAAGGAGCCGGAACCTGACTGGTTCCGCACGGTCAATGTGACCTTGGTAGTCCTGCAGGGAAAGCCCGTTCCCTTGAATCGTTTCATTAAAGATTAGTCCGTGACGTACGCTACGTCAACGCCGACAACCCCTGCTGGCTACAGGCAAGGGGTTGTTGTCCCCTTAACGTGCTGCTATTTTGTTGCCACTTACTCCCATAACGGCGTGTGGAGGCCGGAAATGAGCGAACCATCCAGGAGAGTAATCCCCGAACAGGGTGAGTTTGATGAGGAACCCGGCGAAGGCCGGCCTGCCCGAAAAACAAGCCGTATTTGGCTTGTCCGCGGCCTCGGCGTGGCACTGGCCATCATCGTCTACTTCCTTCTCAGCAACTCCGGCCTGTCCAATGACGCCCGCGTGGTAGCCGCCGTCGGTACCCTCATGGCGGTCTGGTGGATGACGGAGGCGATACCCCTGTCGGTGACGTCGTTGCTGCCGATCGCCCTTCTGCCCCTGCTGACGGAACGCAGCATCGCCGAGACCACCGCCCCGTACGCGAACCCGATCGTCTTCCTGTTCCTCGGCGGCTTCCTGATCGCGATTGCCATGCAGAAGTGGAACCTGCACCGCAGGATCGCGCTGTTGACATTGCGGCGGGTGGGCACCCATCCCCGCCAGATCATCCTGGGAATGATGATCTCCACCGCGTTCCTTTCAATGTGGGTGTCCAACACGGCCACCACGCTAATGATGCTGCCTATTGCCCTGAGCGTGCTGACCCTTGTGGTGGAGAACAGCAGGCACGGCGCGGAAGCCGCCGTCGGCACTGGTGGTAAGAACTTGGGTGAGGAGCTCCGGTCCGGTGGGGCCGTCAGTGACCTCATCGAGAATCGTGAAGTGCGTCTTTTCGGCGTCGCCCTGCTTCTGGCCGTGGCATGGTCAGCCACGATCGGCGGACTGGGAACCCTGCTCGGCAGCCCTCCCAACGCCATCGTGGCCGGCTACGTCAGCGATGAACTCGGTAAGGAGGTCGGGTTCGCCCAGTGGATGATGCTCGCCGTCCCTATTGTTGTCGTCTTCATCGGACTTGCATGGCTGCTCCTCACACGGCTTATCTTCCGTTTCCACTTGGAGGAGGTGCCCGGCGGCAAGCAGCTGATCAATGACGAAATTGCTGCCCTCGGCCCCATGAGCCAGGGTGAAAAGATCGTGCGTGCTGTCTTCGCGGGCGCCGCTTTCTTCTGGATTGTTCCGGGCCTGCTGTCCAACATTGGTGACCTCGGTGATCAGATGCCTTTCCTGGACCTCTTCGACGACACCATGGTTGCCATTGCGGCCGGTGCGCTGCTGTTCATCATCCCCGGCGACAAGAAGGGGAATATGACCCTCAACTGGAAGGATGCAGAGGAAGGTTTGCCATGGGGCGTCCTCCTGCTTTTCGGAGGCGGCCTCTCGCTGGCTGCAGCGGTGGCAGGCACCGGCCTGGACGCATGGTTTGGTGAGCGGGTCACTGGCCTAGGAGCGCTGCCGATCATTTTGCTGCTGGCCACGGTGGTCCTCATCGTCCTGTTCCTTACCGAGATCACGAGCAACACCGCGACTGCTGCCACCTTCATCCCCATCCTGGGCGGGGTCGCCGTCGGTATCGGCATCGATCCCATGACGCTGCTTATTCCAGCGGCACTGGCAGCCACCTGCGCATTCATGCTCCCAGTGGGAACGCCCCCAAACGCCATCGTCTTTGCGACCGGGAACGTCAAGATCAGCGAGATGGTGCGGGGAGGCATCGTGCTCAACGTTGTGGGCGTCCTGCTGATCACCATCTTCACGGTGCTCATCGGCCCCTTCGCATTGGGCCTGGTGCTCTGACACCTGTTGGGTGCCTTACTCAGCACCGAGAACGTCGAACTGTCTTCGCCGGGCTGGGGGAATGAAAGTGGAGATTGACAGAGTCGCAGTGCTTTCGGACTGCTTTACAGGGAACCCCGTAAAGCTGGCTAACCGCCGAAGAGTGGCGAGAGGGAAGCCCAGAGCTGCTGGACACCCAGGACGACGAACAGCAGGGCGCAGCATCCCAGCGCGATGTTCGTGTGCAGCCTGTTCGCCCATGCCTTGGGTATCCGCTTGCCGTTGAGCAGGCCCAGCAGTGTGAGCGCCAGGAAGGGCATAAAGAGGGCCCCCAGTGCGCCGTAGGCCAGGATCAGTCCGATCGGCTTGCCCAGCGCAAACAGGATCATGGGCGGGAATGTCAGCCAGAGAAGGTAGAACTTGAAGTACTTTCCACCCACCCGCGTGTCCGGGTGGCCTGATTTCTTGCCCCGCATGTTGCCCCAGAAATCAGCAAACATGAGTGAGACACCGTTCCAGACGCCGATGAGGGAGGAGAAGGAAGCGGCCCAGAAACCGATCAGGAAGCCGGTGCCCACCACGTCGCCATACTCTGCCTTGAGCACGTCAGAGAGACCCAACAGTCCTTCATCACCGGCACTCAGTGAAACACCGGCGGAGCGGACAACTTCTGCACCCACGATGAGCATGGCGACCACGAAGATGCCGGTCATGACGTAGGCCATGGAGTTGTCGATCCGCATTACCTTCATCCACTTCGGGGTGTACCAGCCCTTTTCACGCAGCCAGTAACCGTAGGCTGCCAGGGTTATGGTTCCGCCGACGCCGCCGGCCAGGGCCATCGTGTAGAAAACGCCGTCCTTTGCCTCTGGGATCATCGGGACCAGGCCGGCAATCATCTCGGGAATGTTCGGAGTGGCGATGATTGCGAGGCCGACGACGGTAACGAACATCATGCCAACCAGGGCGGCGGTGATCTTCTCGAAGGTGGCGTATTTGCCCCACCAGACCATGGCGAATCCTGCCAGGCCCATCAGGATGGCCCACGCCCACAGCGGCAGGATGGGGAACACCGCAGCCAGGGGCAAAGCTGCCGAGGACATGGCCGTCGCCCCATAAACGAAGCCCCAGATGATGATGTAGGGGCCGAAGTACCAGGTGGTCCATTTGCCGAGGGAGCGCCATCCCTCGAAAATGGTCATTCCAGTGGCAAGCGTGTAGCGCCCGGCGCCTTCAACGAGGATGATCTTCAGGATCACGCCAACAATGACGGCCCAGAACAGGCCGTAGCCGTAGCGGGAACCGGCCACCAGTGTCGCTACCATGTCAGCGGCACCTACGCCGGTGGCAGCAACCACCAGGCCAGGGCCGACGATGCGCCATTTGGCGGCCCGGCCGCCGTCGTCGTCTACGCGGTCCGCGTGGCTGACTCCGGAAGGAACCTGCTGGCTCACAGTCATGAGCCGTTTATTCCTTGGGGTTATGCTGTCCATGGCATCGTTGCTCATGGCTCCTCCTCGATGTTGTTGGGGTCCTGAAAGTAAGAGGACTGAAGCCAAACTACGGGCGACTGGTGCCATGTCAAAGGCAATCCAGGGTTTCCTAACACTCCCTTAGGTTTCGGCGCCGGCACACCATACGATGTCGTTTTGCGGATGCTCACCGAGCTGAAAAGGGACCCAGGCAGATGGAATTGCTGATCGTCGAGGACGACGATGCCATGGCTTCTGCCCTCGAGGCTGCCGTCGTGTCGGCCGGGCACAAGGCAACCAGGGTGCCCCGTGGAACGGATGCGCTGCTGGTCCACCGGAAATTCGAAGTCATTCTCCTGGATCTCGGACTGCCCGACCTTGACGGCCTGGACGTCCTCCGCAAACTCCGGCAGGTGACACAGTGCCCCATTCTGATCCTCACTGCCCGCGATGACGAGCGGAGCGTAGTCCTGGGGCTTCGGCTGGGGGCAGATGACTACCTGGTCAAACCGGTGAAACTCGTGGAACTGCTCGCCAGGATCGAGGCTGTGACCAGGCGGATGGCCTGGACCACTGGGGCCCAGGACCGCAATCTCACAGTCGGGACACTCGACGTCGACCTCGACCGCCGCATTGCATCGGTAGGATCCCGGGTTCTGCCGTTGACCGCCACGGAATTCGATCTGTTGGCGCTCCTGGTCCAGCACGCGGGGTCAGTGGTTACGCGGGAGCAGATCCTGGATGCGCTGTGGGGGGACGCGTTCCTGGCCTCATCCCGTTCCCTGGATGTCCACCTCACGGGACTGCGTGCGAAACTGGACCTGCCGGGCTTCATCATCAATGTCCGCGGCGTCGGTTACAGGATTGAATCGGAACCCGCATGAGGCTGCGCGTCCTGGGCGTGCTGAGCCTGGTGTCCCTGCTCTTGGTGATCGGCGCGTCTTTCGCTCTGCTGACGTCGGCCAGCCGGGAGCTGACACAGGAGCTCCAAATCAACCGTGCTGCGGCACTCAACCGGTTCGCGCAGGTTGCCTCCGATGCCGCCCTGGACAATGACACCACTCAGCTTAAGAGGGAGATGGACAGGTACTCCGAGCTCTACGGCGAGGGCATCATCATCCGCCTCCAGGATGAGACGCTGAGCTCCGGCAGGTTGGATCAGGATCGCGACGACGTTCGCACCGCGCTTTCCAGCGCGAGCCTTAATCTCAGCAGTACCACGTTGCCGCCGCTGCTCCCGTTTGGATCGGGCTCTGAAGTGATCTCCCGGTCCTTTGGAAGCGCAAACCAGGTCCTGGGCGAGGCAGTGCTCGAAGTCACCCAGGACGCGGCCCGGCAGAAGCTGCGGGAGCGGTGGCTCGCGGTTGGCCTCGTGGCGGCAGCTCTCTGGGCTGTACTGCTTTTCATGGCGGCACGGGTCACGGGCTGGGTGCTGCGTCCCATTCACCGCTTGAACTCTGCCGTGACGGAACTTGCCGCCACAGGCCGGACCAGCCATCTTCCCGAAGACGGCCCGCCGGAGCTGCGGGAACTGAGCCACTCTTTCACCACCATGGCGCAGGCCGTCACGGGAAGCATCGACTTCCAGCGCCAGCTGATTGCCGACACATCGCATCAATTGCGCAACCCGGTGGGTGCCCTGAGGCTAAGGATGGACCTGCTGCAGCTTCAGCTGCAAACACAGCAGGAGCAGGAGGCTGCGGCGAAGGTACTGGCAGAGCTGGAACGGGTGGAAGACATCCTCGACGGCGTGCTGAAGCTCGCTGCTGCGGAGCACCGGGCCGTCGAAGGTGCGGCCCGAACTGCGGTTGGTCCCGCGCTCCAGACCGAATCCCTCACAGATCCCATGATCGTGCTGCAGGAAGAAGTGGAGCGTGCCGGGCCCGCGGCACAGCGCTCGGGCGCGGAGCTGATCCTGGAGGCACCGGACAGCCCGGTGGAACTGAGGTGCAACCCGGCGGAACTGGCACAGATGGTCGGGGAGTTGATTAACAATGCGATCAAGTACGCCCCCAGTGCCCGAATTACTGTTGCCCTCAGCCGCCTCCCCGGAACGGCGGCAATAGAAATTGCCGACGACGGCCCGGGACTCTCAGCGGAGGAGAGGGCGGCGTCCCTCAGCAGATTCTGGCGGTCTCCAAGGCATAGGGATATCCGGGGTAACGGCTTGGGCATGACAATCGTGAACCAACTCGTCGGGGCAAACGGTGGCCGCCTGATCCTGGACCATCGCGTGCCCCACGGGCTGATCGCCCGCCTTGAGTTTCCCCTACCCGTCCAGGCCGCACCTGCGGCGAGGCCCGCCCATGAGGAATAACGCAGGGATGAGGAATAACCCAAGGACCCCTGGCTCCATGCCGCGGCGGTCCGCCCTGAAAGCGGCACTCACTTTGGGGTTGGTGAGCCTTCTTGTTCCGGCCGTCAATTCCTGCTCTCCGGATGACAAGCCGGAGAACATGACGGTTGCCGGCGGCGAGCCCGGCGGCTTCTACCTCGAATTCTGCACCCTTCTGGCTGAGTCGCTTCGGCGCCATGGGGTGGCCGGCAACGCCGTCCCCATGACGACTGGGGGCAGCCTGGAGAATATGGAACGGCTGATGGCGGGCGAGGCGACCCTGGCGGTTGCCCTGGCAGATGCCGCAGTGGAGAAAGCTGCCGCCGAGTCCGGCAGGATCGTTGCCCTGGGAAAGGTGTACGAGAACTACGTCCACTGCATTGTGCGAACGGACAGCGGCCTCCGGAACCTCACCGACCTCGCCGGCAAAACGGCCGCCATCGGCGCCGTTGGATCAGGAACATCCTTTACCGCCCAACGGATCATCAAGGCCGCCGGGCTGGCGGGGCCTTCGGGCCGGGCTGTCCGGGAGGTCCACCTCGGCCTCAATGCCGGGCTGGCTGCGCTTCGGGCCGGTTCCGTGGATGCGCTGCTATGGTCTGGTGGCGTACCCACCGCTGCCATAGCTTGGGCCAACAGCGAAGTGGGCCTCCGGTTCCTCGAACTTTCTCCCGTTATCCCCGCCCTGCGAGGAAATCACGGCGCCTATTACGACCGCGTCCTCATCCCTGAGAACAGCTATGAGGGGACTCCCGCCGTCGGAACGGTAGGGGTAGCGAATCTGCTGCTCTGCCGCCGTGACCTGGATGACCGGACAGTTACCCGGACGGTGGAGCTCCTGGTGAACCACGCTCGTGAACTCATTCCCCTGTCCAGTCGTGGCGTCCAGTTCCTGAGCCGGGAAACCCTTATCAATACCGCTGGCCTGCCCCTGCACCCAGCAGCGGTTGCTGCCTATCAGGCGCTGCACGGCTAAGTCTGAGCTAGCCGGAGCCCTCCCAAGCCGGGGAAGCAAGCGCCACCCCAGGCCGTATCCTCCCGTCCACGTTTGTCCCCAATACCTGGGCCCCCGTTCCCAGCCGCCGGACGTAAACTGACCCTCGCACCACCTTTGTGGACAGTCCGTCAGCCGGGAGCCGCCCATGCTCTGGAAACTGCTTGTTGAATACCTGCGGCCACACCGCACGCTGCTGCTCGTCGTCGTGATCTTCCAGCTGGCGCAGTCCATCGCGTCCCTGTACCTGCCCACGCTGAACGCGGACATCATCGACGAGGGGGTGGCCAAGGGGAACATCGGCTACATCGTGAGCCTCGGCGGCGTGATGCTCGGCATCACCCTGCTGCAGATTGCCTGCGCCATCATCGCCGTCTACTTCGCTGCGAAGGCCGCCATGGGTGTGGGCCGGGACCTGCGCGGCGCCATCTTCCAAAGGGTGGGGGAGTTCTCCGAGCAGGAGGTCACCAAGTTCGGGGCGCCCAGCCTCATCACACGATCCACCAACGACGTCCAGCAGGTCCAGCAGCTGGTCCTGATGTCCGCCACCATGCTGGTCACCGCCCCCATGCTCAGCATCGGCGGGGTGATCATGGCCATCCGGCAGGACGTGCAGCTGTCCTGGCTGATCGCCGTCGCCGTCCCGGTGCTGCTCATCGCCGTCGGCCTGATCACCGCCCGGATGGTGCCGCTGTTCCGCAAGATGCAGAAACGGATCGACACCGTGAACCGCGTCCTCCGCGAGCAGCTCACCGGCATCCGCGTGGTCCGCGCCTTCGTCCGCGAGGACATCGAAACGAACCGCTTCGCACAGGCCAATGAGGACGTCACGGACACCGCCCTGCGCGCCGGCCGGCTGATGGCGCTCGCGTTCCCCGTGGTGATGCTGGTGCTGAACGTCTCCAGCGTGGCCGTCATCTGGTTCGGCGCGTTCCGCATCCAGGACGGCTCCATGCAGGTGGGCACCCTGATCGCGTTCCTCAGTTACCTGTTGCAGATCCTGATGTCCGTCATGATGGCCACGTTCATGGCCGTGATGATCCCGCGTGCCGCCGTCTCCGGCGACCGGATCGGCGAGGTCCTGCGGACCGAGTCCAGCGTCCGCCCGCCGGAGCGCCCCGTCACCACCAAGGTGAGGAACGGCGAGCTGGAGATGCGCGACGTCGGATTCGCCTACCCGGGTGCCGACCAGCCCGTCCTGTCCGGGATCAGCTTCACCGCCAGGGCAGGGCAGACGACGGCGATCATCGGCAGCACCGGCGCGGGCAAGACCACCCTGGTGAACCTCATGCCCCGGCTGTTCGACGCGACCACCGGCTTGGTGCGGATGGACGGCGTGGACGTGCGCGAGCTGCACCCGGACCTGCTCTGGGGGCACATCGGCCTGGTCCCGCAGCGGCCGTACCTGTTCAGCGGCACCGTGCGCAGCAACCTGCTCTACGGCAAGCCGGACGCCACGGAGGACGAGCTGTGGGAGGCGCTGGAGATCGCGCAGGCCCGGGACTTCGTGGAGCGGATGGACGGGGGCCTGGACGCGCCCATCAGCCAGGGCGGCACCAACGTCTCCGGCGGCCAGCGGCAGCGGCTGGCCATCGCCAGGGCCCTGGTGAAGCGGCCCGAGCTGTACATCTTCGACGACTCGTTCTCCTCGCTGGACACCGGCACCGACGCCCGGCTCCGGCAGGCCCTCAAGCGCAGCACCGCCGGCGCGACGCTGGTGATCATCGCCCAGCGCGTGTCCAGCATCGTGGACGCGGACCAGATATTAGTGCTCGACGACGGCAGGATCGTGGGGCGCGGAACGCACAGCCAGCTGCTGGAGACATCGGAGACGTACCGCGAGATCGTGTCCTCCCAGCTCGCGGCGGAGGAGACGGTATGAGCCCGGAACCCGCTTCCTCATCCGGCACCAAGGCCGCGCCCGCCTCCGCACCGGGCGGCGCCGCCGTCGTACGCATTCCCCGTCCGGCAGGCGGCCCCGGGCGCGGTGGACCCTTCGCGGGGATGAACGTCCCGGCGGAGAAGGCGATGAACTTCTGGCCGTCCGCCAAACGTCTGCTGGGGAGGCTGCGGCCGGAACGGGCGTGGCTGCTGCTGGTGTTCGTGACGGCGGTGGCCGGGGTGGCTCTCTCGGTGATCGGGCCGCGGCTGCTGGGGGAGGGCACCAACCTGATTTTCGCCGGGGTGGTGTCCCGGGACCTGCCGGCCGGGACCACCAAGGAGCAGGTGATTGCGCAGCTGCGGGCGGCGGGGGAGAACCAGCAGGCGGACATGCTGACACCCATGGCGCTGACGCCGGGGCAGGGGATCGATTTTGCCGCGCTGGGCAGCGTGCTGACGTGGGCGCTGGTGCTGTATGTGCTGTCGTCCGCGTTTATGTGGGTGCAGGCGTATGTGCTGAACGGGGTGGTGCAGCGGACGGTGTTCGGGCTGCGCGGGGAGATCGAGGCGAAGATCCACCGGCTGCCGCTGCGGTACTTCGACTCGATCCAGCGCGGCGAGATGCTCAGCCGGGTCACCAACGACGTGGACAACATTTCGCAGAGCCTGCAGCAGACCATCAGCCAGGCGGTCACGTCGGTGCTGACGGTGCTGGGCGTGCTGGTGATGATGTTCATCCTCTCGCCCACGCTGGCGCTGATCGCGCTGGTGACCATTCCGCTGACGCTGGGGATCACGGCGCTGATCGCTAAGCGCTCGCAGAAGCTGTTCGTGGCGCAGTGGAAGCACACGGGGGAGCTGAACGGGCAGATCGAGGAGACCTACACCGGGCATGCGCTGGTGAAGGTGTTCGGCCGGCAGCAGGAGGTGGGCGAGCGGTTCCGGCAGAAGAACGCGGAGCTGTATTCCGCCAGTTTCGGGGCGCAGTTCATTTCCGGGCTGATCATGCCGGCCATGACGTTCATCGGGAACCTGGTGTACGTGGGGATTGCCGTGGTGGGCGGGCTGCAGGTGGCGTCCGGGGCCATGCAGCTGGGCGACGTGCAGGCATTCATCCAGTACTCCCGACAGTTCACCATGCCGCTGGCGCAGCTGGGGTCCATGGCCAACGTGCTGCAGTCCGGGGTTGCCTCAGCGGAGCGGGTGTTCGAGCTGCTGGATGAGGAGGAGGAATCTGTTGAGCCTGCTGCTTCTGCTTCGCCGGTGTTTGGGCGCGGGCGGCTGGTGTTCGAGGACGTTTCCTTCTCGTATTCGCCGGACAAGCCGCTGATCTCTGGGCTTTCGTTGGTGGCGGAGCCGGGGCAGACGGTGGCGATCGTGGGGCCCACCGGGGCGGGAAAGACCACGCTGGTGAACCTGATGATGCGGTTCTACGAGCTGGATGCGGGGCGGATAACGCTCGACGGCGTGGACGTCACCTCGGTGCCGCGGCGTGAGCTGCGCTCGCGGATGGGCATGGTGCTGCAGGATACGTGGCTGTTCGGCGGGACCATCCGCGACAACATCGCCTACGGCCGGCCAGGTGCTTCCGAATTTGAAATTCTCGAAGCCGCACGCGCGACGTATGTGGACCGGTTCGTGCGCTCACTGCCGGACGGGTACGACACCGTGCTGGACGACGAGGGCGCGAACGTCTCCGCGGGGGAGAAGCAGCTGCTGACGATTGCGCGGGCGTTCCTGGCCCGGCCGTCGGTACTGATTCTGGACGAGGCGACCTCTTCTGTGGATACCCGGACCGAGGTGCTGGTGCAGAAGGCGATGAGTGCATTGCGGTCCGACCGGACCTCATTTGTGATTGCCCACCGCCTGTCCACTATCCGCGACGCCGACCTCATCCTGGTGATGGAGGCGGGCCGGATCGTGGAGCAGGGCACGCACGCCACACTGCTGGCCGCCGGCGGGGCATATGCCCGGCTGTACGAGGCACAGTTTGCGGCGCCCGTGGCGGAGGTTTGACCGGCGGGGGTACCGCGTGATGGGCGGCACCCCCGCGGTGGCATCGACGCCAGGATGTCATGTGCTTTCCGGAACTTGCATCTACCGCAGCGTCTTGAAAGCGCGGCCGATTCCATCCAGGAGGCGGTCGGCGTCGTTGCTGGAGAAGGGCATTGGCGGCCGGAGTTTCAGGACGTTTCCTTGGGCTCCGCAGGCGGAGATGAGGATCCGGTCCTCGCGGAGGGCGTTCACGATGCCCGCGGCGGCGTCCCCGTCGGGTGTGAGTGAGGACCGGTCAGTGACGAGGTCAACGCCGATGAAGAAGCCGCTTCCGCGGACTTCTGCCACCTGGTCCAGGCCCTGGGCGAGGTCCTTCAACCCGGTGATGATCTTCTCGCCCACCTTCAAGGCGTTGTCGATCAGGGATTCCTCGCGGATCACGTTCAGGACGGCCTGGGCGGCTGCGATGGCTACAGAGTTGCCGCCGAATGTGTTGAAGTAGCGGATGTTCCTGCCGAACTCCACGAGCAGTTCGGGTTTGAAGATGGCCGCAGCGACGGGAATGCCGTTGCCCATGGGTTTGCCGATGGTGACGATGTCCGGAACGATTGCGTGGCGTTGGAAGCCCCACCATTCCTGGCCCGTCCGGCCAAAGCCTGGCTGTACTTCATCGGCGATGTACAGGCCGCCGGCGGCGTGAACCTCTTCGATGATCGGGCGCAGGAAGCCTGCCGGGCCCGCGAAGACGCCGTCGGAGGAGAAGATGCTGTCGGCGATGAAGGCCGCCAGTCCAATGCCGTGCCGGTGGAGATCGGCGATGGCTGCACGCACCTGGTTCCGGAGGTGGTCCTCGAGGGAGACCTGATCCGATGAGTATCGCAGGGCGTCCGGGGCGTCGATGACGCGTACGTTTGCGCCAAGGGGCACGCCGATACCCAAGGACGGCGAGAAGGACGCGACCTCCGCTGTCAGGCCGTGGTACGCGCCGGAGGTGACGATGATGCCCTGGTTTCCGGTGGCGTATTTTGCCACGCGCATGGCGAGGTCATTGGCCTCGGACCCGGTGCACGTGAACATGACATGGCCAAGCCCGGCGGGAAACGTGGACAGGAGGTCCTCGGAGTAATCAAGGATGGATTCCTGGACGTAACGGGTGTTGGTGTTCAGGGTCTGCATCTGTTCGTGGACAGCCGCGATGACCTTCGGGTGGCAGTGGCCCACCGAGGGGACGTTGTTGTAAACGTCCAGGTATTCGTTTCCGTCCCGGTCAAAGAGTGTGACGCCCTTGCCGCGGACCACTTCCAGGGGAGTGTCGTAGAAGAGCCGGTATCCGGGCCCGAGGCTCTGGTCCCGTCGCCGGATGTTCTTCCGGATCTGATCCGGGAGCTCATCGGTGCGGTTGGGGTCAAATCCGTTGACCATGGCCTTGGAAGGCTTGCGGATGCTTTGGACGGTATTGGTCATCATTTCTCCTTGACGGCTAGGGTGTCTGACTCAGGGTGTGAAAGGGCAGTTTGGTGCAGGGGCTGCGGCTGTGGCGGCGAGCCGGTCCCAATCCGGTTTCGAGTGGGAGAGGAGATAATCGCGCCTTTGGGGCAGGTGTCTGGCCCGCCACTGTGTAATCAGTGCCCGCAGCAGGAGGCGGGCCTGGGCCGAGACCACCAGGGCTTCAAACTCCTGTCCCGGCAGCGGGTTGACGCTTTGGTATCCGTCCAGGACGGACAGGGCGCGCTCCCAGGGGCTTTCGGGGTTCGCTCCCAACAAATTGGCCATGGTCACGCTGATGTCGAAGATCACGGGAGTTCGGACCACGTCGCCGAAATCGATAATCCCCGTCACGTAGGCCGGGCTATTGGGGTTGACGAGGACATTAAACGGACTGAAATCCCCATGGACAACCTGCGAGGGAAGGGTATCCAGTAGTGGAACTACTTTTGCATCGAACTGGTCGAAAATGCCCTCGGCCAGGGAGCGCTTTTCCTTGTCATCAACGTAGCCAAGTAGCGACCGCACCCTATGAAAGTGCTTGAGGTCCCAAAGGAGCAGACGGTCCGCCCGCGGATGGTCGAAGTCCTGCAAGGCGAGGCCAACGCTTGCCAGGCTTGAGCCAACCAGCTGAAGATGGCCAGCGGACGCGTCGTGCTTGGCCAGCAACTCTCCCGGCATGAAGCGCATCACCCGAAGCACCCTGTCGAAGGGGCCAGTAGGCGCCGGGATGAGGACTTCCGCGGCTCCGCCAAGGCTCCTGACAAGGCGCTGGACCGGCAACCCGGGAGCGGTCCGCTCCAGGTGAACCATGCACGCCGTCTGCAGTTGGACAATCCCTGGATCCTCTTCAGGTGAGGAAACCTTCACCAGAAAGGCCTCTTCTCCGCCTTGAAGGCGGAACGTCTCGTCCTTTTCCGTGGGAATCCGTACCAGCTTCCCCTGCAGGCCGTAGAAACGCTCAAGGAGTCGCTTCACAGTCGAGTCAGTGAGCTGCGACTGCTCTGTCAGGAGCCCGCTTTCTGCAACCACGGCATTAAAAAAATCGGAGTCGGTTCGGACGTCCATGGCTCTGGGCTCCTGTCGCTTGGTGAATAGATTCGACATGCTCGGTGCTCTGCTGTTCAACAGTTCTACAAAGTATGACACCGCGCGCCCCGCCTGCGCAATGAAATGCCCGGCAGGTCTACTGTTCAACTGTTGACAATTTTGCTTGTGGAGTTTTAAAGTCGTTCTATGAGCGGACTCCCTTGGAGGACCGTATTGATCACCCATTCATCCGCCCTGTGCAGGGCCGCCTACACCTCAACGAACGGACAAACCATGGCTGACAACAACTCCCGGCCGAAGTACATCTCCTTTGATATCTACGGCACGCTGATCAACTGGGACACGGATTCCACTACCCGCCGCCTGCTCGCGGGCAGGCTGCCGGAAGAGCAGTGGCCGGCGTTCAAGAAGGTTTTCCGCGGATACCGCTTCGACGAGGTCCTCGGCGACTACCAGCCCTACGAGGAGATCCTCCAGAATTCCTTTGACCGCGTTTGCAGGTTCTTTGGCATTGGCCCCACTCCCGGCGCCGGCGCGGAGTTCGCCGAGACCGTCCGCGGCTTTGGTGCCCATGATGACGTACCGGCTCCATTGAAGCTCATGGGCGACAACTACAAGCTGGTGGCCCTGTCCAATGCGGACGACAGCTTCCTGGACATCAGCATCCCCAAGCTGGGCGCTAACTTCCACGCGGTGCTGACTGCTGAGCAGGCGCAGGCGTACAAGCCGCGCTACCAGGCCTTCGAATACATGCTGGACACCTTGAACGCAAAGCCGGAGGACTTCCTGCACATCGCCTCGCACACCCGCTACGACATGCATCCGATGCACGACATGGGCTTCCGCAACCTCTGGGTGCTGGACCGTGGCTACGACCCCATTACCGGCGGTTACGACTACAATACGGTCAAGTCCCTGGACGAGATCAACCAGCATCTCGGCCTGTAGTTCCAGTCGACCGGAACATAAAAATAAAGACCGCGGCCTTGAGGCCGCGGTCTTTATTTTTATGTTGTCGAATGCCTCTTGGCGATAACGTCACGGATCGATTCGCGGTACTGGATGATCGTGTCCGAGATGACCTTCTCCGCCAGGGCGGGGTCACGCGAGTCGAGGGCGTCCACGATGTTCTGGTGCTCGGCTTCGAGTGAGTCCGGGTCCTCGTACTCGTGGTGCTCAATCGAAAGCACAAACATGAAGTACCGCAGTTCGGTCACCAGTTGCTGGTAGAACGTCCTCAGCTTCTGGCTTCCGAGGATTCCGACGATGGCGCTGTGGACCGCAAGGTCCTTTTCGACAATTTTGAACGGGTCTCCAGTTTTCAGCACGGCACGGAACTCCTCCATGGCGGCGTGAACCTCATCGAGGTTGGTGCTATCTGAGATGCTGCGCGCGGCGGTGGTCTCCAGATGAAAGCGCGCGTTGTATACGTCCATAATTTCCGCGTCGGTGGGGTCCCAGACGATGGCACCCTGGTTTGCGCGGTGGCGGATAAGACCGCCTGCCTGGACGATGCGGACCGCCTCGCGGACCGTATTCCTGGAGAGGCCGAGGTTCTCCGCCAGGAGGCTCTCGCGGAGGCGTTCACCGGGCTTGAGCCCTCCGCTGAGGATCATGGCTGTGAGCCCGTCCGCAACCTGCTGCACGGTGGACGAGTGCACTATCTTGATCTGCTCAACCATGCGTCTCATCGTACAGGCGTGGTCAACTGTAGGGCAGTGGACCACCTTCCAATAGTTTCTCTGGTCGTTGCCCCGCCAGGGCCTGCCCCGCACGCGCGAACGGGTCCGGAGCCAAAGCCGTGGCTTCAACTCCGGACCCGTCCCGCTCAGGGCGTAACTAGGGCCAGCCCCTAGCGGATCGCGGCTTCAGAGATGGCGGATTCGCCCAGGCCCCAGTACTCGAGGGATTCCTTGTACTCCGGGCTCTCGAGAACCGACTGGATGGCTGCCTGCAGGGCCGGCGTCAACGGCGACCCCTTCTTCAGCCCCATGGCAACGTTGGTATTCGTCCGAGTATCCATCCTGGGCTCCAGGATGGAGAAATGGTCGGGCTGCTGAGCGTCCGCCCAGGCCAGGCCGCTGGCGTCGTAGAAGACGCCGTCGATCCGCTTGGAGTCCAGCTGTGTCAGAGCCTCCTGGACGTTGGGCAGGGTGATTGCGTTGATTGCAGGCTGCCCCTTTTCCTCGCAGGTCCACTTGGAGACGTTGGGCAGGTGCTTGAGTTGCTGTGTGGAACCCTTGGTCACGCCGATGTTCCTGCCGCAGAGGGTGTCGTTGGTCAGATTAAGCGGGTTGCCCTTCGTTACCGCTACGGCCGAGCCGCCCTTGAGGTAGTTGATCATGTCCATGACCTTCAGCCGCTCTTCTGTGGCGGACATGGTGGTCGCCGTGAAGTCGAACCGGCCGCCGTCGATGCCGGGGACGATCGTGTCGAAGGCCGTGTTTTCGAATTTCAGCTTCAGCCCCAACTTTTTTGCCACCAGTCGGGCCAGATCCGGGTTCACGCCTATGGGCGTTGAATTGTCCTCAGCGAGGAACGTCATGGGCGGGGAACTCAGATCCATCGCGACCGTAAGCTCGCCCTTGGCCTTGTAGGACTCGGGCAGCAGGGCAACCGCCTCCGCATCCGGTTGGACACCTTCTGAGATGTCCCGGGTGTTCTGCGTCTTGGGAATGTCCGTTGTCGCCTCGGTGCCGGTGGCAGCGCCGCCACAAGCGCTCAGGGCCAACAGGACCGCGAGTCCGGCGGCCACCGTCTGGATCTTTTTTCTGACCATAATGTGCTTCCCTTCAGTGGGCTCAGCGGCAAGTGCGGCTGAGAATGCAGTTCTATCCATGCCTGCCGCTCGGGGTATCGGTGCGGCACCACGAGGGCTGCTAACCGTCTGCGCTTCAGCGCCGGTGTGATTCAGCTCTCGTTCCAAACACCATAAAACTCCGCTCTCTCGAAATTGTCAACAGTAGAACAGTTGAGCCGTCGAACGTTTCGTCGTCGTATGTCTCTGGTTTTAGCTGCTGCGGGCGTCCGGAAGACCATCCCCAAATTTGATAAGAGCGGTATAAGAGACTTCAACGACTACCCGGCCAGACGGAAGTTTCCCACCAGTTGTGGGCCAGGGAGGATCTCAGGACGGGGATCTGATGGTTACTCCGGGCGAATTCAAGAGCACCCGGCCTGGCTACGACGAGATTTGCCAGATCCTCAGCGGGAGCGGAACCATCACTGAATCGGACGGCAGCAGCTTTGAGATCGGGCCCGGTACCCTCTTCGTGACTTCCGCCGGCTGGGAGGGTCACTGGACCATCCGCGAGACAGTTCGCAAGATGTGGGTTGTCAAGAACGTCCCGGCAGACGCCGAGCAGTAGGCACTAAGGCTGAGAAAGGAGGGCATGGGCAGCCGTTGCTGCCCATGGCCTCCTTTCTGTTTCTCGTTCAACGCGGATTCACCAGACCAGTCGCCGATCTCCGGGCTTTCTTTGGTGGCGGAGCCGGGGCAGACGGTGGCGATCGTGGGTCCCACCGGGCAGGCAAAACCACGCTGGTGAACCTGATGATGCGCTTCTACGAGCTGGACGCGGGGAGGATAACGCTCGACGGCATGGACGTCACCTCGGTCCCGCGGCGCGAGCTGCGCTCACGGATGGGGATGGTGCTGCAGGATAGGTGGCCGCCCACTTCGCGGCGCCTGATGCGAGGGTACGAGCCTCATCCATGCCCTCGTCGGAGACGACGCCCTCTGCAGCCCTCCACAGTCGCTGAAAGACTTGTGCCGCAGTGGTGGCTCCATTCGAATCAGTTGTTTGCACTTACTCAAGGTTGCGCGTCGATCGATTCGATCTCCTCCAGCCTTTTCCACTCGAGATTCTGTTGCTAGTTTGACGGGATGGACCCTGCCACTATCGGCCTCGTTGGGGGCCTAGCCGGTGTGCTACTTGGTGCCTTCCTGACTTATGTTCTTGATCGGAGAAAGGCCGTGTCTGTGCGGCTTCATGAGTCGCGAATTGAGGCTTACAAGCTCTTTGCTGCCAGTGCGATGGAGTATCGTCGGGCCGTCATGGATCAGTGGTTTGAAGACCATCAACTGGAAGAGCGGACAAATGACGATGAAGTCCACCGGACGCGCAGTTCAGCATGGTCTGCCTACTATGGCGTTCGCCTTCTGACGGGAGATAAGCGACTGGGGGAGTCGGGGCGGCAAATTTTGGACAAAATCACCGAGCTGAAGGACGTCGGAAACCGGGAGGAACTGAACCGTCTGGGCGAGGACTGCCGTGATGAGGTGGACGACTTCGTTGAATTGGCCCGCGCAGATGTAGAAGTGGCTTCGAAGACTATGTGACGCACACTTTGCACTGGCCCCTTAGCAAAATTGAAGGTCGGCCTGGAAACCATTTGCTGGTCTTGAGCCTCTTTACGAGGCAGGAAGGGTGCCCTACTTTACGGTTTGCAAATCTCCTGGGAAGAGGAAGACCAGATGGAAGGCCTCGTTTTCGTCCCAATAGGTGCGTACTCGTTCCCGAACGCCCCAATGGCGCGACAAGGTGAAATGTGTTGGTGCGATAGGGCGTTCGAGCCCCTTCCGCACCATGGCCGCCAGCTTCACCACCGAGGAATAGCTGCAGGCATTAGAGTCAATTCGGATGGCAGGAGCGGTCATTCGTTCACTGTTTCCCGTAACAAGAAAGGTGAGTTCCATGCCGGGATGCTTTTCATCGATATGCCTACAAAGGTCCGGAAGCATCGAAAGCGTTTCAATCAGTGTGGAAACGGACGTTCGCTGACGGACGTCGATGGCAGGCCACATTTCTAAGTGAATGCCAATGCTCGGCCTGAACGGGCGCATCTTCTTCTTTTTGTAGTCCGCGATGCGCTTTTTAAGAACTCGAACCGTAGTAGTGGTCGCAAGGATCAGCTTTCCGGCAGCGGGCAGAAATTTAGCTACTTGCGCAATCCATCCGGTCGGGCCGCCGGAGGTCGTGCCGATCCCTGGCCTGAAGCCTGCAGCTGTTGCCACTCCGCGGGCGTGAAAAAACTCTTCGGTACTAGCCCGTATTGAGTCACGGGATTTATCGATGTCATATATTCCTCGCGCTCCTGGTGTATGGACATCTAACACGAGTCCAGAGAAGTCTTCTCCTGAATTCTGTGGGATTAGTACCAAGCGAAGCTCCTTGAATGGCTCGTAATATCCACTCCACCCTATTAGACCCAGCCTCATTCTTTTTGCTGTCTTCGGTATCCATCCTCTAGATGGCAAGCGACTTGTAGATGAGCTGCCCACTTCCGGAGTAAGCACAAGGGGCACCTGATGACGACCGACACCTGCCGTCGTAGTACACGGACATACGAAGCAATGTTCCGGCGTGTCGCCCGTAACCTGTTTAGATGCCTCGTTTTGCGCTCGACATCGAATCCGTGCCCCGCCCTGCCCGCGCGCAGAAACTCCTGGACGCCGTGAACCACAGCGTGGTCATCGCCGACGGCGCCATGGGCACCATGCTGCAGGGCCGGGACCTGTCCCTCGAAACAGACTTCCAGAACCTGGAAGGCTGCAACGAGATCCTCAACGACACGCGCCCGGATGTCATCGCCGACATCCACGACGCCTACTTCGCCACAGGCATCGACGCTGTCGAAACCAACACCTTCGGCGCCAACTGGTCCAACCTCTCCGACTACGGCATCGACGACCGGATCGAGGAACTGGCGCGAAAGGGCGCCAAGATCGCGCGCGAGCGTGCCGAAGCGGCCGAAGCCACAGACGGCCGGATGCGCTGGGTCCTCGGCTCCATGGGCCCGGGCACCAAGCTCCCCAGCCTCGGCCACACCAGCTATGACTACCTCAAGCAGACCTTCGCCCTGCAGGCCGAGGGCCTCATCGACGGCGGCGCGGACGCGTTCCTCATCGAAACCAGCCAGGACCTCCTGCAGACCAAGGCCGCGGTCAACGGCTGCAAGCAGGCCATCGTCTCCAAGGGAGTCCGCCTCCCCATCTTCGTCGAGGTAACTGTCGAGACCACCGGCACCATGCTCATGGGCTCCGAAATCGGCGCCGCGCTCACCGCCCTGGAACCGCTCGGCGTCGACGCCATCGGCCTGAACTGCGCCACCGGCCCGGACGAGATGAGCGAGCACCTCCGCCACCTCTCCAAACAGTCCTCCGTCGCCATCGCCTGCATGCCCAACGCCGGCCTGCCCGTCCTCGGCGCCAACGGTGCGCACTACCCGCTCTCACCCACCGAGCTCGCCACCGCGCACGAGCAGTTCGTCCGCGAATTTGGCCTGGGCCTGGTGGGCGGCTGCTGCGGTACGACGCCGGAGCACATGGCCGCCGTCGTCGAACGTCTTGCCCCCTTCCGCACCAAAGCCGTGCCCGCCACCGCGGACGGCAAGACACAGCCCGCCCGCGTCCCCACCGAGCGCGAAGCGGGCATCGCCTCCCTCTACCAGCACGTGAACTTCGACCAGGAGTCCGCCTACCTGGCCATCGGTGAGCGCACCAATGCCAACGGCTCCAAGGCCTTCCGCCAGGCCATGCTCGAAGAGCGCTGGGACGACTGCGTGGACATCGCCCGCGAGCAGATCCGCGTCGGCGCGCACCTGCTCGATGTGTGCGTGGACTACGTGGGGCGCGACGGCGTCGCCGACGTCAAGGAGATCGTCTCCCGTTTCGCGTCGGCCTCCACCCTGCCGCTGGTCATCGACTCCACCGAACCGCCTGTCCTGCAGGCCGGCCTGGAACTCATCGGCGGCCGTCCGGTGGTCAACTCCGTCAACTACGAGGACGGCGACGGCCCCAACAGCCGCTTCGCCCGCATCATGCCGCTGGTCAAGGAACACGGCACCGCCGTCATCGCGCTGACCATCGACGAGCAGGGCCAGGCCCGCACCACCGAGGGCAAGGTGGCCATCGCCTCCCGCCTCGTCGACGCCCTGGTGGGCGAATGGGGCATGCGAGTCGAGGACATCATCGTTGACGCGCTGACCTTCCCCGTTGCCACCGGCCAGGAAGAAACCCGCCGGGACGGCATCGAAACCATCGAGGCCATCCGCCAGATCACCGCCAAGTACCCCGGCATCAACACCACCCTGGGCGTCTCCAACGTCTCCTTCGGCCTGAACCCGGCCGCGCGCATCGTCCTGAACTCGGTCTTCCTCCACGAGGCCACCGAAGCGGGCCTGACCAGCGGCATCATCGACGCCGCCAAGATCGTTCCGCTCGCGTCGATCCCGGAAGACCAGCGCAAGGTGGCCCTGGACCTGGTCTGGGACCGCCGTGAATACGACGCCGACGGCAACACCACCTACGATCCGCTCGCCATCATGCTGGACATGTTTGCCGGCGTCGACACCGCGGCGCTCAAGGACCAGCGCGCCGCCGAACTCGCGGCGCTGCCCACGGGCGCCCGCTTGGAACGGCGCATCATCGACGGCGAAGGCAAGGGCCTCGAGGAGGACCTGGACCTGGCCCGCAGCGAGGGCCTGACCCCGCTCGGCATCATCAACGACCACCTGCTCGAGGGCATGAAGGTGGTGGGTGAGCGCTTCGGTGCCGGCGAGATGCAGCTGCCGTTCGTGCTGCAGTCCGCCGAGGTGATGAAGAACGCCGTCGCCCTGCTCGAGCCGCACATGGAGAAGTCCGACTCGTCCGGCAAGGGCACCATGGTGATCGCCACCGTGCGCGGCGACGTGCACGATATCGGCAAGAACCTGGTGGACATCATCCTCACCAACAACGGCTACAAGGTTGTCAACATCGGCATCAAGCAGGGCATCGCCGAGATCATCGCCGCGGCCGAGGAACACGACGCCGACGTGATCGGCATGTCCGGGCTGCTGGTGAAGTCCACCGTGGTGATGAAGGAAAACCTCGCCGAGCTGCAGTCCCGCGGCTTGGCCAAGAAGTGGCCGGTGATCCTGGGCGGCGCCGCCCTGACCCGCGCCTACGTGGAGCAGGACCTCGCGGAGCAGTTTGACGGTACCGTCCGGTACGCCAAGGACGCCTTCGAGGGCCTTTCCCTCATGGAGCCGCTGGTGCGCGTGGCCCGCGGCGAGTCCCCGGACGACGTCGGCCTGCCGCCGCTGAAGAAGCGCATCCACAAGGGCGGCGCGAAGTTCACGGTGACCGAGCCGGAGGCCATGCCCGGCCGGTCCGACGTCGCGGACGACAACCCCGTGCCCGCCCCGCCGTTCTGGGGCACCCGCATCGTGCGCGGCGTCGCGCTCCACGACTTCGCCGCGTTCCTGGACGAACGCGCCACCTTCATGGGCCAGTGGGGCCTCAAGCCCGGCCGCGGCGAGGACGGCGCCTCCTACGAGGAACTGGTGGAACGCGAGGGCCGGCCGCGCCTGCGCTACTGGCTGGACCGCATCCTCGCCGAAGGCATGCTGGACGCCTCCGTCGCCTACGGCTACTTCCCCGTCGTTTCCGAAGGGGAACAGGTGGTGGTGCTCCACCACGGTGAGGACCGCGACGGCGTCCTGGGCACCGCGGGCCTGCTCGCCCCCGACGGCGGTTCAGGCGGCCCGATCGGCACCGACCGGCTGCGCTTCGACTTCCCGCGCCAGCGCCGCGACCGGCACCTGTGCCTGGCCGACTTCGTGAAGTCCCGCGAATCCGGGCAGATCGACGTGCTGCCCGTGCAGCTGGTTACGGCCGGCTCGAAGATCGACGAGTTCACCGCCGAGATGTTCGCCGGAAACCACTACCGCGACTACTACGAGCTCAACGGCCTGGTCATGCAGCTCACCGAGGCGCTGGCCGAATTCTGGCACGCCCGTATTCGCAAGGAACTGGGCTTCGCCGCCGAGGAACCGAAGGACACGGCCGGGTATTTCAAGCTTGACTACCGCGGTGCCCGTTTCTCGCTCGGCTACCCCGCGTGCCCGGACATGGAGGACCGCCGCAAGGTGACCGAGCTCCTGAAGCCCGAGCGGATGGGCGTGGTCCTCAGCGACGAGCTGATGCTGCACCCCGAGCAGTCCACCGACGCGTTCGTGTTCCACCACCCGGAGGCGAAGTACTTCAAGGTGTGAGCTGGTGCCGGTCTGCGGTTGGCGTGGCAAGGCGGAGGAGCCGTGTGTCGGCGTGGAGATGCCGCTGTGAGAGGCTGCAGTTATGGACACCTCATCTCGGGAACATGACCTTGTTCTTTACGGAGCGACGGGTTTCGTTGGCCGACTGATCGCCGGCTACCTCGCGGAGCATGCACCGGCCGGTGTGCGAGTCGGACTCGCGGGCCGGTCGAGGTCCAGGCTCGGGGCGGTTCGGTCGGAGTTGCCGGTCGCGGCGCACGGATGGGCCCTTATCGAAGCCGACTCGGAGGACGCGGACTCGATCGCCGCCCTGGCCGCGGGCACACGGGTGCTCTTCACAACCGTCGGTCCATACGCGAAACATGGGCTACCTGTCGTCGGCGCCTGCGCACGGGCCGGTACCCACTACGCCGACCTCGCCGGTGAGGTGTCCTTCATCCGGGAGGCGATCGATCGCTATGACGCTGTGGCCAGGACGAGCGGGGCACGGGTAGTGCACTCCTGCGGCTACGACTCCGTGCCGTCCGACCTCGCCTTGCTGCTGCTTCATCAGGCGGCAGAAGCAGATGACGCTGGCGGCCTGGTCGAGGTCCAACTCGTTGCTACGGCCAAGGCTGGCATCAGCGGAGGCACGCTCGAATCGATGCGCGGGCAGCTCGACGCGATGAGAACGAGCACCGCCCTGAGGTCATTAGCCGCGGACCCCTACGCTCTGAGCCCGGACCGCTCACGGGAGCCGACGACACCACAGCCTCCTGACGCCGGTCCTGTGCGCCGTTCCGCTGACGGCACCTGGACCGCGCCTTTCATCATGGCCCCGGTCAACACCCGGATTGTGCGCCGCAGCAACGCATTGCAGGGCTGGGCCTACGGCCGCTCCCTTCAGTACGGCGAGGTGATGGGGGTGGCCCCCGGACCGGCAGGAGCAGTCATCGCCAGGGCAATCGCCCTCGGGCTCCGGGCATTCACGGGCGCGATGGTGTTCCCGCCCACCCGGCGGGTGCTCGACCGCTGTCTGCCGGCACCAGGTACGGGTCCGAGCACCAGCACGCAGCGCGCGGGCTGGTTCCACTCCCAGGTGACCGCCCGCACCGAGGACGGGCACCGATACCAGGCGATTGCTGCCGGCCCCGGTGATCCCGGCTATGCCGCCACCGCCGTAATGGCAGGTGAGACTGCACTCGCTCTTGCCCTCGACGGTGACCGGCTGCCGACCGCCAAAGGGTCACTGACACCGGCCACCGCACTCGGCAACGTGCTCATACAGCGACTCCGTGCGGCCGGCCACACGTACCAGGTAACCAAACTCGACTGAACCGAGGTCCCTCAAGTCACCCGGTAACGGGGCAATCACACGGCTGCGCCACGCCATCCCAGGAGTACGCTGGCGATATGGGCGCTCCCGAGCTTGTAGCTTTGCCAGTGGGGTTCGAACAGTTCCATCGACGGGACTTCGTCAACTACCAACTCAATCGGGCCCATGCGCTGGGTTTCGCCGACCGCCATGAGCTTGTCGACGCCGCGGCACGCATACGGTCGATGGACGACTGTGTCACAGAGTTCGAAGCCTTATCGAGCCGGGCTGCCGCCGGGGCCCGGCGGCGGCATGCGGCGGGTTATGCGAGGATCGCGGAATTCTTCACGCCGCCGCAGTCGGCGGAGAAAACCAATCGCTACCGCCGCTATCTGAAGCTCTTCGATAGCGCATTCGGGGAGGCCGCGATCGTCCGTTACCAGATCCCCTATGCCAATGCTTCGCTGCCGGCCTATTCGCTTCCGGCGGCCGGGACACCAACTGGTCAGACTGTGCTGTTGCACGGCGGGTTCGACTCCTTGATCGAGGAGTTCTTCCCCATCTGCCAGCGTCTCGCTGCCGCCGGTTTCGACGTGATCGCCTTCGAGGGGCCGGGACAAGGTGGTGCCCGGACGTTGAACGGGCTCACCTTCGACCATGACTGGGAGAAACCGGTAGGGGCCGTGTTGGACCACTTCCGTCTCGACCGGGCCGCACTCGTCGGCATCTCGATGGGCGGGTACTGGGCATTGCGTGCCGCAGGACGTGAGCCTCGCATCCACAGTGTGGTGGCTTGGCCACCGGTATACGACTGGCTGTACCGGGTCCCACCCGTCTTGCGAAGACCGGTCCGTACGATGTTGCGGCACCGGCGCTTCATGCGCTGGAGCGTGCGCACCCGTGCCCGGCTGTTGCCGACCCTTCGCGTGGTGGTGAATCAGGTCCTGTACATGCTCGACAGCGACGATCCGGCCGCCGTTGTCGACTGGTTCATGGGAATGAACGCCGAGCACCTGGACAGCGGACGGGTGAACCAGGATGTACTGCTGATGTGTGGCGAGCATGACGCCTTCCAACCACCGGCGCTGACCCAAGCGCAGGCAAAAGCGCTCACGGGAGCCAGAAGCGTCACGACACGTTTGTTTACCCGGGCGGAGCAGGCCGACCAGCACTGCCAAATGGGAAACCTCGAGCTCGCCTGCGAGGTTCTCACCGCCTGGTTGCGGGCTGCAGGCCACCCTGGCATTGAGGTTCGGGAGTAGCGCCTCGAGTTTCGCGCACCGTGCGGGTGGGTTTCCAGCGGTGTAATCAGGCCCTGAATTGAAGCCTGTCCCTGTCTTGGTTTGACCGAGGCTGCGGGGCTAGGCCTCCCAATCTTGGGCCCGCGCTGGAGACCGGCTTCACCCGCCGGAACGCGGCGAGCACGGCCCGTCCGATCACCGTTATGCCGATGATCGTGGTGACCGCGCGCAGGGTGTCCCAGCCCGCCGTCGACGTGACCAGCGAGTACAGCAGGAAGCTGGACAGGTTGGTGCTGAGCGGCGCCCCCGGCTGGTACGAGATGCCCGTGCCGGCGCCGACGGCGAAGGGCCAGAACCACAGGTTGGTCAGCAGGCCGAACAAGTAGGACGCCACCGCGCCGTAGCCGCACAGCATCCACAGCTCCGCCTTACCGCGCACCCGCCGGGGGAGCAGGCCGGCCCCGGCACCCACCCACGCGCAGGCGAAGATCTGGAACGGCGTCCACGGCCCGATCCCGCCCCACAGCACGCTGGAGACGGCGATGGTGGCGGCGCCCAGCAGGAGGCCGAAGCGGGCACCGAACGCGCGGCCGGCCAGGATCAGCAGGATAAAGACCGCCTCCACGCCCCCGACGCCGGTACTCGCCACCCGTACCGCCGAACCGACGGCTGCCAGGACGCCGAGCAGCGCCACCATGTGTGCCGAGCGGACGGACCCGTCGAGGGACAGGACGACGGCGATGGCGGCCAGGGGTGCGATGGCCAGCGCTGCGTATGGGACGGCTGCGGCGGCATCCTGCGGGAGGGCCGTGGCGAGCAGCGGCCAGCAGAACGCACCAAGCGCCAGCAGGTTCGCGGCCGCGAGGACCGGAAGCTCGACGGCGCGCGGCAGCTGGATGCGGCGCGGTTTCACGGCACCGGGAAGCTCCGTCCGCCGGTCCGTGAACTGCGGTGTCGCGATGCGTGCTGGGGCGGCGCTGGCTGCCGCGGCACTGGACGGGGCTGCTTCGACGGTAGGTGCAGGCGCGACGCCGTCACGCATCGGCAGGATCCGGGCGCCGAGACGCTGCGCGAAATCGAGGTCGTGGGTGGCGATCAGGACGGCCGCGCCCGCGTCCGCCGCAGCCCGCAGTGTTGCGGCTACTGCCGTGCGGGCCGCCGGATCAAGCCCGCGGGTGGGTTCATCGATCAGGAGAACCTGCGGATCGTCCATGGTCTGCAGCGCGATGGCCAGGATCCGGCGCTCGCCAGCTGAAAGATCCCGGGGATGCTCGTGCCCGATTGGGATTGCCACGTCTCCCCGCAGCCGGGCAAGGTGGGACGCCGCAAAGCCGGAGGCGGGCTGGCCGCCGTCCTTTCGGCGTGCAAGGCGGCGCTCAGCAGCGCGGAGCTCGCCGGCAACGGTGTCCCGGGTAAAAAGGTCGTCCGAGGCGTCCGGCACCAGGGCCACCCGGCCGCCGTCGGAGGAGATGTTCCCGCTGATACCGTCACCGGCCTTACCCTCGCGGAGGGCGAGCGCCACCAGAAGGGACGACTTTCCGGCGCCGTTTGGCCCCACCAGGGCCACCACTTCGCCGCGGTGCAGGGTGAGGGACGCGTCGCGCACCAGCGGCTGGCCCTTGCGGTGCACCGCGAGGTTCGCCGCCGCCAAAACAGGTTCGTCCTGCGGCTGCTCGGCCGGGGACGGGCGGACGTCAGCAGGCCGCGGAGAGGCGGACGGCGTGGCACCCTGGACCCCTGCAGTTGGGATCAATGTGCCGTCGTCGATGGTCCACCAGGAGTCGGCGACGGGCACGAGCGGCTCCGCGCGATGCTCCGCGACGATGACGCAGACACCTGCGTCGTGGGCGAGGGCGTGCAGCACGGCGGTGACGCGTGTGCGGGCTGCGGTGTCGAGGTCGGCCAGGGGCTCGTCCACCAGGAGCAGGGCGGGATGTTCGACGACGGCGGCAGCGATGGCCACAAGCGTAGCTTCACCTGCCGAGAGGGTACTGAGGTTGCGGTCCAGCAGCGCGGTCACCCCGACGCTCTCCGCGACCTCCAGCACCCGTGCCTTCGACGCTTCGGACGGCACGCCGCGCAGCTCAAGAGCGAGGGAGATTTCGTCCCGGACCCTGGTGCTGGCAAAGGCGGCGCGGGGGTTCTGCAGGACGACGCCGACCAGGCGTGCGGTATCGCGCGGGGGAGTGGCGGCGCGGTCTGCTCCGGCCACGCGCACCGTGCCGGCGATCTCGCCGCCGTCGGCATGGGAAAGGAGCCCGGCGATGCCGCGGAGGATGGTGGACTTCCCGGAACCCGTGGGCCCGGTGATGACAGTGATGGACCCGGGTGGCGGCGCGAATTCGGAGACATACACCTGCGCCTCACCGATGCGGAAGTGCGCGTCCCGGATCAGGACCGCTTCTGGGGCGCCGCGTGCGGGCTGGTGGGACACCCGGCTGCCAAACCCGCGGAGCTCCAGGGCGGCGGCAACCCGGCCGGCGTGCTCGAGGGTCCGCTCGAGCACGGGAACAAGGGCGCGGGGCCCGAAGCGTTCGCCCCGTAGCCGGAAGGCCAGGCGCACCGAGTGCACGGCGTCCGCAAGGGCCGGCAGCGCAGCCCACGCCACCACCAGCATCCGGGCGATCCCCTGCATGGGGCCGCCGCGGGCCAGGTGGACGAAGCCGCGGGCCACGTCCACGAAGGAGTTGAGGATGCCGAAGCCCAGGATGATGCCGGCAATCGGCAGGGCGGACAGGACCGCCTCCCACAGGCCGGATCCCGTGACCGCGCCGAAGAGCACTACATGCGCGTACGGCGCGGGCAGCCGCACCGGCGGCAGGTCGAGCAGGACCGGGGTGCCCCTGCTGGCGCCGTTGAAGAGGACGCGGTAGATGACCCGCGCCGCGATGAAGATGGCGGCCAGGGCCACCCCAGCACGTAGCGGCGCGGGTCGGAAGGTCATGCCTTGGGTGCGGCCGGTTCGCCGTCCACCGTGTAGAGCAGTTCCAGGCTCTCGCCGGGGCTCACCTTCAGGGTGGCGAGGCCTTCCTGGGCGTAGGCCCACTCACCGTCGGCCGGCTTGACCCAGAGGGACCAGTACGCGAAAGCGGCGGGCATGCCCTTGCATTCTTCGCGGTACGTGCCGGCCTTGTGGGTGATGTCGAGGTCCGCGGCGGGCACGCCGTTCACCCGGCAGACCAGCTCGGTGGGGTACTGCTCGGTGCCCTCGGTTTTGATGTCCGCCTCGGCGAGAATTTCAGATGCCACGGTGGGCTCGGTGGCGGACACGCACGTGGAGGTGTCGGCGGCATCCTGCTTCAGGGCGCCGGAATCCACGATGACCTGCACGCCGTCGCAGTCCCCGGAGGCTGCGGCGGACGACGCCGCGGCGGTGGTGGCCGGTGCGGAGGCGGCGGGCTGGGTGGCGGCCGGTGCTGAACAGGCGGCGAGGGAAAACAGGAGACCTGCGGCGGCGAGGGAGCTCGCGGCGGCGGTGCGGATGTTAGTCAAAGTCACCTGATAAGGGTAGGGCGTGGCAAGTCAGGATCGGGATGCCGCCACGTTGTGTGACGCCGGCTTGAACGAGCCGGAGGTCCCTAATTCCCAGGTGACGGTAGCGACCCGAGGACTGCCGCGGCCGGTCACGGATCCTGGACTGACAAGCCGGTCTGTCACGGCTACTGTCAAAGAATGCGCTCAGCGACGCAAAAACTGGCCCCTGCTGATGAGGCGAACCTGGTGCTCGACCACGCCGGGCAGGTCAACGTGTTCCTCGTCGCCTGCGTACTCGGGCCGGGTGGTTTCCTGGCTCCGGACGGCACAGTGGACAGGGCAGGGCTGCGGGCGGCTCTCCGCGGGCGGATTGCTCAGTTGCCGGCGCTCAACCGAAGGGCAACCCAGATGGGGCGCCAACATTACTGGAGCGAATCAGTGCCCGACCTCGAACATCACATCCGTGTGGTGGAGCCTGTCGATGGTCTTGCGGGATTTCAGGACAAATGTGCCGATCTGATGAGCCAGCCGCTCCCCTGGGACCGTCCATTGTGGGAGATCCTGGTGGTACCTGGCGCGGGCGCGACGGGACTTGGTGTGGTGCTGCGCATCCACCATGCGGTGGCGGACGGGATGACAGCGGCGGTGATTGCGCAGCGGCTCTTTGATCCGGGCGAGCCGGGGCCGGCGAACGAGACGACTCCACACCGGCCAGCAAAGGTACCGCAGTACCATCCCACGAACGATCCACGCCGCGCCCTGGGTCGGCTTACAATCGGGCTGCGCCGCATCCGAAAGACCCTATGGGGCCGTGGTGTGGGCGGCACGGTGCTGCTCGGTGAGCGCAGCGCGCACCGCGGCGTCGCTTTTCTGCAGGCAGAAATCGAAGCCCTGGAGACGGCGGTACGTCCGCGGGCTGCCACGGTAAATGACGCACTGCTTGCAGCGTCCGCATCCGGCTTCCGAGCGGCCTTGATGGCTGCCGGCGAACCGATTCCCGCCTGGCTGCCTGTGTCAGAGCCGGTGGCGCTGCGCCGCCGCGGGTCTGCAGGGAACCAAGTGGGAGTCATGCTTGTGCGGCTTCCGCTCGGCGAGCCCGATCCCGACGAACGCTTGCGGCTTATCGCCGCCCAGACCCGGGAGGAGAAGCTGCGCGCAAGGGACCAAGGAACCCTGGAGTTTATGCGCGGTCCGATCGGCGCGCGCGTCATGGACCGCCTCGCCCGGCGGCAGCATCTGGTTGCCGGGTTCGTCACCAATGTGCCTGGTCCGGAAGGAACTTTCCGCCTCGCGGGAGCCCCGGTTGCCGCTCTCTGGCCCGTTGCAGTTCTCGCCGGCAACGTGCGTCTCGGCGTTGCGGCGGTCTCATATGGCGGCAATCTGTGTTGCGGAATCCACTTCGACGCATCCAACGTGCCGGGCGACGTTTTTGCGTCTGCCATGGGCGAGGAGATGGCGCGTCTTGGCAAGATACCGCCAGCCCCTCGTTGTTGAACCGCCCGTCCTGGGAGAAGGTCCCCTTCAGCTGCTAGGGACCGAAGCTGAGCGGCCGACGGCGGGTGCCCACCCGCCGTCGTTCGGGGTCTGGACACGGGCAGCGGCCGGATTTATGGTGCAAATGTGGCGGCTGCCTGACTGGCAGGAAGGCAAATGCTGCCAGTCCGCTGTTGCTGCCGCCCGTCAGAAGGAGGAAGCAGATGGAACACGTCGAAGAGACCGTGGAAGTCGATGTCCCGGTGCGGACCGCGTACAACCAGTGGACCCAGTTCGAATCCTTTCCGCAGTTCATGTCCGGTGTGGAATCCGTAACCCAGCTGACCGACCGGACGAACCACTGGGTCACCAAGGTGGGTGGTGTCAAACGCGAATTCGATACCGAAATCGTGGACCAGGAACCTGACGACCGGATCGCCTGGCGCAGCACCGACGGCAAGTCCCACGCCGGCATCATCAGGTTCACGCCGGTGGATGCCAACCACACCAAGGTCAGGGTCCACTTCGAATGGGCCCCGGAGACCGTCACCGAAAAAGCCGGCGCGGCACTGAAGATCGACGAGATGCAGGTGAAGGCCGACATGCGCAAGTTCAAGGCCTTCATTGAGTCGCGCGGCACCGAAACCGGTGGCTGGCGCGGCGAAGTCAAGGACACCGGCCCCACCGGGCAGTTCTAGGAGTGCCGGCGGGACCAGTTGGGGAAGCAATGCCCCACAAACAGGAAGCGGACGACGGCGGGTGCCCACCCGCCGTCGTCCGTTTTTCTTTTGTCCTGGTTGCCTTCGAGGCAATTCCAGCCACAGGTTACAGCTGCGGGACGCACTCTCCGGTCCCCAGCAAGGCCAGTCCCGCCCGGTCGCCTGCGCCGAAGTCCAGCTGCCCGGAGTTCTCTGCGTACATCAGCTGGGTGGGGTCGTCCACGTGGTCCAGCCCGATCACGTGCCCCAACTCGTGCATGATGACCGCCCTTACCAGGGCGGGGCCGTCCGGGTATGCCAGTGTTTCTGCCAGGCCGGGCGCGTCGAGATGCACCTGGCCCGTGACGTAGACGTAGGGCTCGCCTTCGACCTGTATGGCTGAGCTGCCGCCGGTTCCCGCAATTTTTCCCGCCAGCCCGGGTGTTTCTTCCGGTGTGGACCACGCGATCAGGATCGGGGCCCACTTCTTGCCGTAGCGGTCGGGCTGGTAGGTATCGCGGGTATCCGAGGGCGCCTCATCGGTGGATCCGTCGAACACGAACTGCAACCCCGTGGCAGCGGACACGGAGGCCACAGACTCATGAATGAGCTGCTCCGATCCCGGCAGCGCGAAGTCCTGCCGGACCACGTAGTGGAGGGGCCGGCACGGGTCGTAGGCGACAAAGGGCTGGCCGGGGTCCGGCGACTCCTGCAGGACATAGGCCGATGAGCCGGTGGTGGCAGCAGGGACACCCAGTGGAGAGGATGCGGCTTCAAACCCCGGCGGAGGGACCTCGGAGCCGGGCAGATGGGGCAGCGCTGCCGAGAGGACGAACCTGTTGAACAGCGTGGGAGTGAAGTAGAGGCCCACCACGAGCGCGAGGCCCAGGACGGTGGCTGTCCTTGAGCTCCACCTGCGGGTGCGCGCCGGTCTTGTTCTACGGAAACCGCGGCGTTTTCCGGTGCCTGCTGCGGGAGGTGTCCGCCAGGGATCAGGCGAATCAAGCTTTCCGAGGGCCTCGTCAATTGCCCACTGGGGGATGCGTCCGCTCGGGGACCGCCGTACCCCAGGGGTTCCGCCCGGGTTGCCGCGCCCCCCGGAAGAATTGCTCCCGCCAAAACCTGCTGCCACCAGCGCCCCCTTGTTCCCCCAAACCATCTCCTTCGATGGTCCGCTCAGCATAGTGGCCCTTCGTCACAGCCGCGAGGAAAGTGTCATGATGCCAAACGCACCGTTGCCGTCCCGGCAGGGCCTTTTCCGTGGGACGATAGCACCAGCGGGCCGCTGGGTGGCCGTGCGTGACGATGAATGGCCGGGGGCATCATGGCACTTGATTCGAACTGGACTGCGACGGGAAGGCCTGCGCTTGACATGGCAGCCGTAAAGGCTCCCGGCGTGCCGGACGATCCCCAGGCATCAATGACGGTGCTGGTGGCCGACGATGACGCGGGATCGCTGCTGGTGGCCAAGGCCGCCGTCGAGAAGTACGGGCACCAATGCATCGTGGCCGCGGATGGCGCGACGGCGTGGCAGCTGTTCCAGGAGTGGCGCCCGCAGGTGGTGGTCAGCGACCTGGTGATGCCGGGGCTCAACGGGTTTGACCTCTGCCGCGCCATCCGGGCCTCGGAAGCAAGTTCCTACACGTACGTGGTGCTGCTGACCTCCCATGGCGCGCAGGAGGACGTGCTGGAAGGAATGCGGGCCGGAGCGGACGACTACATCAGCAAGCCGCTGGACCCCTTCGTCCTTCACACGCGCCTGCTGGCCGCCCGGCGTGTGACAGCAGTCCACCACGCCCTGGCCGACGCGCTGGATGAGGCCAAGGATAGCAATGAACGGCTCGCTGAATTCACCGGGCGGGTCAGCCATGACCTTCGAAATCCGCTCACGTCCATCCTGGGCTATGTCGAGCTGGGTGCCACGGACGCAGAATCCGGCCACACCGAGGAGGCGGCCGAGTACCTGGAAATCGTGGGTGGCAGCGCGCGTCGGATGCTGTCCATGGTCGAGGAGCTGCTGGCATTCGCTTCCATCGGCGGTTCGCTGTCCAGGGCCCGGCTTTCGCTGGCCAACCTCGTGGAGGAAGTCACCCAGGACCTGCGGCTGGGCCTGCGGGAAGCCGATGCCGTGGTGCACTGTGAGGATTTCGCTTTCGACGCTGACGAAAGCCAGCTGCGCGTGGCCCTGCAGAACCTGATCCAGAACGCCGTGGCCTACCGCCGTCCCGAAGTTCCCCCGGTCATCACCGTCACGGGCCACGCCGCTGGAGCGGGCGTCGCAGTGCGGGTACAGGACAACGGCAAGGGCATCGACGCCGGGGATCGGCGCAAGGTGGTTGAACCGCTGGTCCGCCTGCACCGCGACGGCGATCCGGCCGGCACGGGGCTGGGCCTGGCCACCTGCGCCCGGATCGCTGCCGCCCACGGGGGAAGGCTGGAGATTTCTCCCAGCCCCATCGGCGGGACCACCGTCAGCATCTACCTCGGATCGCCGTAGGGCGCACCTTTCCACCCGCCAGCGATAAAGGGGAACGGACGACGGCGGGAGGTCCCGCCGTCGTCCGCCCCGGCTTAGGCGCCTGCGGCCACTGGCACCAAGCTGCTGTCCGCCGCGGTGCCGGCGAGCTGCGGCGCCCAGCCGTCCGTACTTTGCAGATAGCTCCGGACCGTGTAGTTGCCCGCCTCGCCTGCGGGCAACTGCGGGCGGTCGGCGGTCACCTGCGCGCCGGGGCCGTTGTTGTTGTATTCGTGGAACCGCGCCTCCCGCCAGGAGAAGCCGCTCATGTCCGTCCACGGCGTCCCCGAAATGTGGGCGCCGAGCCAGGAGTCCCTGACCAGGACCTGGGCTACCGCGCGGGGATCGCCGCCGGGGTGCCACGGCCTGCCCAGGTGGACGCTGTTGGCTCCAGCATCCGAGACCAGCCGGCACTGGTCAAAGAGGTAGCCGTACTTGATGGACAGGTCCTGGCTTCCCGCCGTGACGTACCCGTTGTTCGTCGCCGAACCGCGGTCCAAAGACTTGATCTCGCAGCCGCTGAAAACGGCAGTGCCGCGCCCGAAGATGAAGTCCACGTCCCCTTCCACATAGCACTTGTCGAAGTAGAAGCGGGCCGGGACCCCCGTGCCCGGCGAATTGACCAGCAGGGTGTCCTGGTTGCCCAGCATCCTGACGTTGGACAGCACGGACCGGTCGGCCGTGATGTGCAGCGCCACCGCTTGCCGGTCCTTCATGCCCATGTTGGCGGCCTCGTCGAAATCGTTGCTGATGGTCAGGTTCCGGGCCTCGAAGTCGGGGCCATCGATCCGGACCGAGGCACTGCCGGAGGTGCCGTAATTTCCCGTGCCGTCCGGCTTGGGTGTGCCGGAGGCGTTGTTGAAGACCAGCACCACGTCCTCCGGTCTGCCGCCCTGCCCGATGAACGAGATCCGCGGCTTGCTGCTGGGCACCCGGATCATCTCCCGGTAGGTGCCGGGATGGATTCGGATCACGGTCCGCTGGGTGCTGTTGGACGGAACGGAGTCGACGGCGGCCTGCACGGTCGCGAAGGTCCGGCCCGGTCCGACGTCGAGTGTCACCGGGAGGTCGACCGGGCGTTCAGCAGGCCAGTACATGCCGAGCAGGGGGTCCGTGCCGGCGTCGATGTTCAGGAAGTAGCCCGGCGGGACGATCTGCTTGGCCTGGAGTTCGCGGGCTACCAGCTTGGCAACGGCCAGGGCGCCGGCGGCCTGGAAGTGCGTGTTGTCCTCCGAGCCTTGCGGATACTGCGGGTGCTTGCCCGGAGCCAGGAAGAGGAAGTGTTCCTTGGTGCCCTCCGGTCCCAGCTGCTGCCACAGCTGCTTGGAGGAAGCCGTCAGGTCCACCAGCGGGGTACCGGTGGAGGCAGCGAGTTCCCGCACGGCTTGCGGGTAGGCGCCGTGCGAATCCTGGGCGGTTCCAAAGGAATCGAAACGGCGGCGTTCCACGCTGGTGACCAGCACGGGCTTGCCCCCGCGGGCCCTGGCACCGTCGATGTACCGGCTCAGATACTCCTTGTAGGAGGTGTCCGGGAGCGTGCCCCGCGCCGGGTCCGCCACCTTTTCGTCGTTGTGGCCGAAGGAGATCAGCAGATAGTCGCCCGGCTGCATCAGCGCCAGCACCCGGTCCAGCAGGCCGGCGTCCGCAAAGCTCTTCGAGGAGGCGCCGGACCAGGCGTAGTCGAAGACGGTGGCCTGCGGCCCCAGCAGGAGCGGCAGCGCCTGCCCCCATCCGGCGCGGGGCCGCTCGGACTGCTGGTACGCCGACGACGTCGAGTCCCCGACCACGAAGATCACCGGCCTGGTGCGGGGTTTGGTTGGATCCGTGTTCGCTTTGGCGATTGCGCCGGCCACGCCCGTGCCGGAGAGGGCCATAACCCCTGCGGTCAGCCCCAGGGAGGTGAGGACAGCCCGCCGGGTGGGCAGAATCGCGGCCATCAGTGTCCCCCTCCTGCGGTGAAGACCGGTCCGGTGTTGTTCTGGAGCAGGGCCGGGACGGCCTGCGCCGGGTGGACCTGCGTACGCAGAGTCGGGGTCCAGGATGTGTCTTCCGCCAGCTGGTCCGCGGGCGCGGCAGCGGCGTTGTAGGCGGCGCGAAGGTCGGTGATCTTCCCGTTGACGGCGTTGCCTACTGTAGTGATCGCGGTTCCCTTGAAGCGGGTGATGAGGTCCGCTGTCTCCACGCCGGCCGGCAACGTGAACGCGTTGGCCTCCGCGTACAGGTGGGAATCGAACCCGGCGCCGAAGGTGTAACCGTAGGGGACGGTGCTGTCCGCGTTCACCTTGAAGTGGTTGTTGTAGACGTCCACCTGGCCGAAGCGGACCCGCGGGGCGCGCTGGCCCACATTTTCGAAGACGTTGTGGTGGATGGTGACCCGCAGCTTGCCCGGGTCGCCGCGTCCGGGTGAATCGGTGGAGCCGATCAGGAGCAGCTTGTCATGGTCCGCGAAACGGTTGTAGGACATGGTCACCAGGTCCGAGCCGTTGGTGACGTCCACCGCGCCGTCATGCACCTGGTAGGGGCGGCCGAAGTAGAGCGGCTGGGAGCTGTCCAGGTTGGGGGCGTCGGTGAATTCGGAGTGGTCGATCCAGACATTGGTGGCTCTGTTGACCACTTGGAGCATGTCGTATTCGCTGTTCCAGTTGCCTTCGGCGCCGTCGGTCGGATCCCAGGACGGGAAGCAGTCGTGGGCATCCCTTACCGTGAGGTTGCGGACGATCACGTTGCTGGCGCCGTTGATCCGCAGTGCTGCGCCGGTGATGGTGCTCTCCGGGGTGGCGCCGACGATGGTGGTGTTGCTGGGAATGTCGATGCGGATGTTCAGGGCCTGCTTAGTGGCGGCTGCCTTCCGGGCGGTTTCCTGCGCGCCGACGGGACCCTGGCTGCGCCCGTAAGTGGCGGGGTCGTAATCCTGAAGGTACTGCTGCAGGCTGTAGCCGGTGCCTTCGGCGTAGTTCTCACAGGTCATGGCGGAACCGTCGGGTGCCGTGTTGGCATCAATAGTTCCGTGGACCCGCACGATTTTCGGGGCGGTTCCGGTGGCCGCGAGTACGGCCTGAAGCTCTGCTTTGGTGGAGACGTCATAGACGTTGGCGTCCGTTGCCGCGGAACCTCCGGTGGTGCCAGTTCCGGCAGATGCCCAGCCGTTCCCCTCGGCGAGAACCTGGCGCTCCAGCGGCGTCTGGGCCGTCTGGGCTGCGGGGTCGGACGCCGGGTTGGGCGACGCTCCTGCCGGAGCCGAGACCATCAGTGCTGCAGCTACTGCCACGGCTGCGGACATGGATAAGGTGCTGCTTTTTCGCATGTTCTCTCTTCCGTCATTGGAATGAACTCGCGCCCCTGCCGGCGGCTGCTATGACGCCGGTCACGTACGGGCCCTGATAGGGAGACTATCGAGAAACCGGTTTCTCAGCAAGCGTTTTCCCGAATGTAGGGACAGTTCAGGGAAGTCACCCGCGGTCATGCCGCCAGTGCACTCCACCGCCTGGCTTGGGCCATCGAGCCGGACACGAACTGCATGTCCTGACCGGACCGCCGTCGAGCAGGACCTCGACCTGTCATCCGGCTCGGTTAGAGCCGGAGCTCCATGAACACGCTGTTGGGATCCAGCGAGTAGTCCGCAAACGGCGGGCATTCGGTGAAGCCGTGCCGCGCATACAGGCGCCGCGCGGGGGCGAAGTAGTCCTCGGTTCCGGTCTCGAGGCAGACGTGTTCAAGGTTCCGCGCGCGGGCGTCGTCGAGGATATGCCGGAGCATCAGGGTGGCAACGCCCCGTCCGCGTGCGCCCGCCGCGGTGCGCATGGACTTGATCTCGCCGTCCCGGGCCGCGCCGGGCGCCCGTCCCAGGAGCTTGAGGGCGCCGCACTCCAGCAGCGCTGCGTTCTCGCGGGCGGTCCAAAACGTGATGGAGGGTGCGGACAACGCGGAGTGGTCCAGTGCGTGGACGCTCTCTGCCGGCGAGGTGGCGAACATGTCCGCCAGGTGCTCGCTCAGGAGCTGGCGGACGTCAGCGCGTGCGGGATCGTCCCGGTCAATCGAAATCATCGCCTCCAATGTACCGGCAGCGGCCCGGGCAGCTACCCCGCGCTCTTGTCGATCACGCAGAAGCGGTTCCCGTCGGGGTCCTCGAGGACAAGGAAGTCCGGGTCCTCCGGGTACAGGTCCCAGTCCACCCGCCGGGCTCCGAGCGAGACCAGCCGCTCCACCTCCGCCGCCTGGTCATCCGCGTACAGGTCCAGGTGGACGCGCGGGCGCTCCTGGACCGGCGTCTCGCTGCGCATCAGCGAGAGCTGGGCTCCCGGGCCCGACGCCGGAACAAGGGTTACCCAGGTGTCATCACCGGGTTCGCGGGGGACATAGCCGAGGGCAGCGTGCCAGAAGTCGGTGGCGCGGGCGACGTCATTGACGCCGAGGACAAGGGTGCCGATGGTCAACATTTGCCCAGCCTAAACCGGCCGGGCAGAACCTGTCTGCGGGCATTGTGGGAGCGGCCGGCCGGGCGCACCATGGTCATATGGACGCCCAAACATCCGGAGCCGTAGAGCTGAACCTGCCCCAGGCCTTCCTCCTGCTGGCCACGAACGATCAAGACGGAAAACTCGAAGTGCCGGTGTTCGCGCTGCGGACCACCCTGGCCGGGGCGATCCTCGCCGAGCTGGACATGATCGGCGCCATCCGCCTGCAGGGGAAGCACGTCCGGGCCACGGGCACCACCCCCGCCACGGATTTCCAGCACGAACTGGACCTCATCCGCCATAAGTCACGGCCGCACACACCCAAGGCCTGGGTTTCCATGTTGGAGGGCCGGGCGGAAGTGCAGCGGGTCTACGAGGGAATGGTGTCCCGGGGCATCGTGGAGCATGTGGGGGAGAAGCACCTTGGGGTCTTCCAGACCGTGCGCTACCCGGAAAAGGACCACGCTCCGGAAGCGGCTTTGTTGAAAAAGCTCGAAGCCGCATTCAGCGATACGTCGGCACCTCCCCAGGTGCCGGACTCCATGGAAGCAGTCAACGCTGCCTCTGCCGCCGGAGTTCCTGACGCTGCCCCTGCCTCTGCGAAGCCTGCAGCCAAGGCACACGAACCCAGGACCCTGGCCCTGATCGCGCTGATCGAGGCGGCCGGGCTGCTTCCCAAGCTCTTCCCGGCGGCGGACAGGGTATGGGCGGACGAGCTTGCCAAGGACTACTGGCCGGCCCGCGCTGTGGAGGACGAGCTGCGCATGATCAGGCTCGCGGAGGAAGAAGCCGCAACCCTGTAGCCGCTACACGCCCCTTCCCTCCAGCGGGATCACCTCCACGCGGGTATCGGTGCCGAGGATCACCAGGACGTGCCGGGCTGTGATGCCCTCGAGGGCTTGTTCCAGTCGGCCCACGCTCCCGCCGGTGACAGGAAAGGTGCCCGGCTCCGGCGGGGCCGTCCCGCTGTCGTCGGCCCGCTGCCACACCGTGACCCTCGCACCTCCGGTGATCTCAATGAGGGCCTTTTCCATTGTCTCGGAACCGGAACCGGCCACCAGGGTGACCTGGTCGATCACCCGCTTGCGGACGGGACCGGCTGCGGCGAGAAGGGCGCGGTCACGCCGCCACAGCGCGAAGTGGTACCCAGCCACCAGCCCGGCGGCCACCAGGAGCCCGAGCGGTCCGCGGATCCGGTCAACCACGCTGCCGCCCAACACCCCGCCCAGCAGGAACTCGAAGATCCGGTACGCAATCACCAGCAGGGCGATCAGTGCCACCACCGCGCTCACGCCGAAGAACGCGATGAGGTAGATCCGCCTCCCCGGCGGAATCGCATCCGCGCTCCGCGGCTGCTTGTCCGGTTTCCACGCCAGCCACCAGGCCGGGCCACCTACCACCAGCGAGCTGATGCCGCCCAGGAGCAGGGTCCGCTCCGTGCCGCCGGCCAGCGGCGATACCGCTGCGGCCAGAAGAGAATTGATGATTACGCCAATCCCGGAGGCTGCCGCGGCCAGGGCAACAGCCGAGGTGACCAGGAGGCTCGCGCGCCGGTTTTCAACGGAACGGTCAACAGCCACCGCGCGGTGGTAGCGCCACACCACCGCCCCGACCAGGCCTGCAGCCAGGGCGATAGCCAGGGGCTCCAGGATGTCACCGGTCGGATCGGTGGGGTCAAAGGCCAGCCTCAGGAGGACAAACAGCACCACAGCGCTTCCACCCAGCGCGGTAATCCCGGCCGCGAAGATTCCGACGGCGATGGTGCTGACGTCAACGAGCCCGGTCCGAAGCCGGCGTCCGTCCTCGTGGATCCAGTGCCACCACCAGACCGCACCTCCACCGGCCGCCCACACAACAGACCGGAGCACGGCATGCCACCACGGAGCCGCTCCCGTCAGCGAAAGACTGCCGCGGATGGCGGCGTCGAAGAGCCCGCCCAGCGCGTAAATCGCTGCGATGATACCAACCACGAGGCCGAAAACCGTTCCGATGGTGGTGCGGATGTCCGCAAGGTGGGCGGCCCCTTTGTCCGGGTGCTGCCACATCCAGCGGTGCCAGACCCAGACGACGGTCCAGACCAGGCCAGTGGCCAACGGGGACGCCCAGTGGGCCCGTGACGTGCCGATCCAGGAGGCCGCAAATTCCAGCAGCGACGTGGTGGCGATGATCAGCGAGACCGCGTACATCCCGGCCAGGTACAGGCCCCAGCCGGTTGCCGTGCGCTCCGCCTCGTCCAGCCTGCGCCACAGAAACCACCACAGGAGCAGGGCCAGCGGCCCGCCGATCAGGGTGAAGGAAAGTCCGCCGGCGAGCCCCTGCGCATCGGTGGTGGCGAGTACGGACGCGGACTCGAACAGGAGTTCCAGCAGCCCGCTGACGCCGGAGGCTGCAATCGCCACCAGGGCAAACAGGAGGGCGTACTGGATCAGCCGGCGCAGTGTCATCTGGGCGTGGGACAGTGACGAGGTTCCCGGCTGCAGCTGGAGGCTCATGGCCTTGCTGCTGTTCCGGTGCAGGAAAGCAGGGTGTACGGGGCCGCGGCGATCTTCCACGCTCCGCCGTCTTTCACGAGCGAAAAGGAGTCCTCTGATTCAAACTCGGACGGGCCGAAGGGGCCACCGCCGGAAGACTCGACGATAGAGACCGTCACCGTGGCCGAATCCGCCCGTTCGTTGGTGTCCACCAGGACCACCCGGTCGGGACGGGGCATGCCGATGTATTTTCCCTCGGCGCACTGGGCCCGGGCTTCTTCTGTCAGATAGGCGCTGCCCGCTGCGGTGTCCCCGTCGATAACTGCCGCGCTGTACCGCTGGACCACGCCGGCGGGGCTGTTCTCGTCCAGCGGCTTCGGGTCACCCCGCAGGAACACCACGGCCAGCGCAACGGCCACCAGCACGCCAATGACACCGAGCAGAACCGCGAGGATCCGGTCGGGTTTTCCCGCTGCACCATCCATGCCGCAAGTATGGGCTATGGAACGCACATCGGCTGCAGGCTTTCGGGAGCGATTTGGTCACCTTTTTAACGCCGGCGGAACGCCTTTGGAAGGCGGGCACGGCAAGCGTACGACGGCGAGAAGCGCCGCCGTCGTACGCCTCCTCCGGGTGCCCGCCCGGTTGGCCGGTTACCTCCCAGCCGCGGCGCGGGGCAGTGCGTCAAGGGACGGCAGCGCCGTCCCGGTAACCGACTGGAGGGCCGTCACCGTGGCGAAGCCTGCTGCCAGCAGTGCCGCATCGCTGTCCGGGTCAGGCGTCTCTGCCGTGTCCGCGATGGCCAGGCGCACGTGCTGCTGGCCGCGTTCGGCAAGCGTGGTCTGCACGATGCCGAACCTCGTCAGCGTGGCCGTGCGGTACTCGGGCAGCTCAGGGCCGGCGCTGTTGGGGACGTTGAGGTTCAGGACGCTGCCCGGGTCCTGGTCCATCAGGAACGGCAGCAGGCCGGTGGCCAGCTGCGCGGCCGTGTCCCAGTGGATCGTGTCGGGGTTGAGGCCGGTGTCCAGGGAGACCGCCAGGCCACGGCCGTCATTGATGCCGGCTGTGAGCGCAGCCCCCACGGTTCCGGAGTGCAGGATGGCCCGCCCCACGTTGGCCCCGCGGTTCACCCCGGACAGGACAATGTCCGGCGGGGGGCCGAAAGCGCCGTGGGTGGCGATCATGGTGATGAACGCCGGGGCGCCGTGGACGGCGAAGGCTTCAACGCCGTCCAGGTCCTCCAGTTGCCGCTCTTCGATGGAAATCTTCCCGTCCTCTTCCGCTGCGGTGATGGAGGAGCTGCTGCCGCTGGCCTCGGCGGCCGGTGCTGCCACCACCACGCTCAGGCCCGCGCGCACTGCCGCGGCAGCCAGGGCGTGCAGGCCGGGGGAGCCGATGCCGTCGTCGTTGGTGATGAGGACGCGCGTGGGCTGGTTCATGATGTCCTGACCTTTCGTGCCAGCTCGTCGGGGCTAACCTGCTGCGCCGGTTCGTCCCCGCCGCTGTCCTCCAAGGGAACGATCCGGACAAGCTTGGCCACTTCGTGGATGGCTCCCGCCTCGCCCGATCCCAAGCCGTGGCGGGTGACGTTCTGGGCGCCCGCTGCGGTTCCGAGCACAACGGCGTCGTGCAGGTTTCCGCCGTCGGCGAGGACGGCGGCCACGCCGGCGGTGAGGGAATCACCGGCACCACTGGTTTCCACGGTCTCGAACTGTGGAGCGTGAATCTCGCTGACTTCGCCGTCATGGAGGAGGAGCGAGGGCTGTTTGGCGCGGGTGATAATGACAGTTTCGGCGCCCTCGTCGGCCAGCGTGTGCATGGCCTTGATGAGCTGGTCTGTCTCGGCTGCCTCGGCGCGGCCGCTGTCCACCACTTCGGAATCGGACATCTTGATGACTGCCGGTTTGCCGGCCAGGACACCCTTGAGCCTTTCACCGGCAAGGTCAGCGATGACCGTGCATCCGGCGGTGCGGAGGTCTGCGGTCAGCCTCCGGTACAGATCCGGTGGAACCGAATCCTCCCGGCCGGTGCCGCTAAGGATCACGGTCCCGGCCTCCATCCCTGCCTGCAGCGCCACCCCGTACAGCTCATCCAGCTCATGGCGCGTCAGGCGGTGTCCGGGCGATTCCGCCACGACATCCCGCTCGCCGCCGCGGCGGTCATGCACGTAGGCGCCACTGTTGCCTTCACCGGATACGGCAAGGACCCGGACCCCTTCGTCGTCGATGAGGTGCCGCAAGATACGTCCGGTTTCCCCGGAAAAGACGGCACACATGGTGACGGTGGCGCCGAGCGCCTTCAGCATGCGGGCCTGCCACACGCCCTGGCCGCCCGCATGGACGTGGATGTCAGCGGTGTCCTCGACTTCCTCCACCGTGACGGTGAGGACCGGGGACGGCGCAAAGATCACTACGGAACCCATGCGTCCCCCTGCCCCCTTGGTGCTGCAACTGGAACCGATGCCATGGTTGCCCCTTTCCCGGAGTCATCCGGTTGTCGTCGGAAAGACACGCCCTTTAATACTAAGCATCCTTAGTAGTTGCCTTGCCAGAGCGTATCGCGGAAGAGGGTACCGGTGCGCCCTCCCGGAACGGGATCTCGGTCCGTCCTTCTGATGCCCAATAGCGAATATTGGGAACGCTGTTGCACTGCTAGCAACAGATGAAACAGTGCGGGATTCAAGCCGGGTTGGCGATATCCCCGGATTAACTGATGAAGGACTTTCCCTTGAGCTCTTGACTGTGCCGCACATCACGATCTAACTTAGAGCAACAAGGTTGCAAACAGTGCAACTCCAAATTTTCTTGGTGGTCACATGAGTAACGAATCAACCCCGGCCGGGGCAGAGGTGCTTGCCAACGATGCCAACACCGCTCCCCTGAACCCTGCACCGACGGCGAACAAGGACGTTCGCCGCCGGGTGGTCACAGCCAGCTTCATTGGCAACTTCGTGGAATGGTTTGACTACGCGGTCTACGGCTACCTCGCCGTCACGATCGCGACGGTCTTTTTTCCCGAATCGGATCCCCAGACCGGGCTCCTGCTGACGTTCGCCCTCTTCGCGATTTCATTCCTGGTCCGCCCGCTGGGCGGGTTCGTGTGGGGACACATCGGAGACAAGGTGGGGCGGCGGACAGCCCTCTCGCTGTCCATCCTGATCATGTCCGGAGCCACTTTCTGCATAGCGCTGATCCCCGGCTACGACACGATTGGTATCTGGGCGCCTGTCCTGCTCCTGATCATCAGGGTTGTCCAAGGCTTTTCCGCGTCCGGTGAATACGCCGGGGCGTCAGCCTTCCTGGTGGAGTACGCCCCTGCGGGCAAACGTGGCCTCTACGCTGCGGTAGTACCGGCCAGCACCGCCGCCGGCCTGCTCCTCGGTTCACTGATCGCCGGCCTGCTCACAACCCTGTTGTCCGCCGAAGCATTGCACAGCTGGGGTTGGCGGCTTCCGTTCCTCTTGGCAGCCCCGATGGGCCTCATAGGCCGGTATATCCGGAACAAGCTCGAAGACACCCCGGTATTCCGCGAACTGGCCGCCGAAGACCATGCTGACAAGGCGCCCGTGTCCAGCCTGTTCCGGAACCACTGGCGGCAGCTGCTGCAGGCCGTCGGTGCGGTGCTGCTCAACGCCGTCGGCTTCTACGTGATCCTCAGCTACATGCCCACGTACCTGTCCTCCGAGCTGGGCCTGGGCGAAACCGAATCATTCCTGGCCACAACCATCGCGCTGGTCACCTACATCGGCTTCATCTTCCTTACGGGCATGCTCTCGGACCGGTACGGGCGCAAGAAGGTGCTCATCAGCGCGTCCATCGCCTTCATCGTCCTGACTGTCCCTGCCTTCGCGCTGCTGGGGACCGGAAACTTCCTGGTCATCGTCCTGGTTCAGGTCCTCCTCGGCGCCATGCTCACCCTCAACGACGGCACCCTGCCCAGCTTCCTGGCGGAAATGTTCCCAACCCGCGTCCGCTACAGCGGCTTCGCCGTGAGCTTCAACTTGTCCAATGCCCTCTTCGGTGGCACGGCTCCGTTCATGGCAACGCTGCTCATTGCGGCCACCGCCAGCGACCTGGCTCCGGCCTGGTACCTCGTAGCTGCCGCCGTCGTCTCCCTGGTGGCCGTGGCTCTCTCCAGGGAAACCGGCAAAGAGCCCCTGCGCCACCAATAGCTTCCTTCCAAACCAACACGCATTAAACGCACGATAGAAAGGCAACACCCCATGACCACCACCGTCGACAACGCTTCCTCCATCGCCGAACTCGAGCGCCTCAAGGTCCTCCACAACGGCACCAAGGGCAAGCTCACGTTCTCTGATGCAGAGTTCGAGCGCCGCCTGGGCGGCCTCCGCCAGATCATGGCCGCCAAGGACCTGGACGCGGTCATCCTCACCAGCTACCACGGCATCAAGTACTACTCCGATTTCCTGTACACCACGTTCGGCCGCAACTACGCCCTGGTGGTCACCGCCAACGACTCGGTCACGGTCACCGCCAACATCGACGCCGGCATGCCGTGGCGCACCTCGTACGGCGAGAACATCGTGTACACGGACTGGCGCCGCGACAACTTCTACTTCGGCCTGCAGGAGGCCCTGCGCCAGCGCGGCGTCAAGGCGAACCGGCTCGGCGTCGAGGACGACTTCCTGCCGGGCCTGACCCGCGAGAAGATCGCCGCCGCCTTCCCGGGCGCTGAACTCCTGGACGTCTCCCAGGACGCCATGCGCCAGCGCATGTTCAAGTCTGCCGAGGAAATCGAAGTCATCAAGCACGGCGCCCGCATCGGCGACCTCGGCGGCGAGGCCATCCGCGCCGCGATCCGCGAGGGCATCACCGAGTACGAGGTGGCCCTGATCGGCACCGAGGCCATGGTGCACGAGATCGCCAGGACCTTCCCGGACCGGGAAGTCCGCGACACCTGGGTGTGGTTCCAGTCCGGCATTAACACCGACGGCGCCCACAACTGGGCCACCACCCGGAAGCTGCAGCAGGGCGACATCCTGTCCCTGAACTGCTTCCCGATGACCTCCGGCTACTACACGGCCCTGGAGCGCACGCTCTTCCTCGGCCAGCCGGACGAGCGCTCCCTGGAGCTGTGGAACATCAACGTTGAGGTCCACAAGCGTGGCCTGGAACTCATCAAGCCCGGCGCCGTGTGCAAGGACATCGCCGCCGAACTGAACGAGATCTACATCAGCCACGGCCTGCTCGCCAACCGCACCTTCGGCTACGGCCACTCCTTCGGCGTCCTCAGCCACTACTACGGCCGCGAAGCCGGACTCGAGCTCCGCGAGGACATCGACACCGTCCTGGAGCCCGGCATGGTCGTTTCCATGGAACCGATGATCACGGTCCAGGACGGCCAGCCCGGCGCCGGCGGCTACCGCGAGCACGACATCCTGGTGGTGGGCGAGGACAGCGTGGAGAACATCACCAAGTTCCCGTTCGGCCCCGAGCACAACATCATCGGCGCGTAAGCGCCCAACACCCAGGCGGCGCCGCGCTCCACGCGGCGCCGCTTTCGGCGTCTCCGACGAAGATAAGGAAAGATGATGCCTACCATGACTCCAGCAGCAACCAAAGAAACCGACGTCAACGGCACCAACGGAAGTGCGGACACGAAAGGCGCCTCCGTCGTCGTCAATGCCATCGCCGTGCTGCGCACCTTCACCGCCGACGAGCCGCTGCTTGGCGTCACCGAAATCGCCAACCGCGTGGGCATGCATAAGAGTTCCGTCTCCCGGATTTTGGCCACCCTCGAGCAGGAAAACCTGGTGGAACGCGACCCGGAAACCCGCCGCTTCCGCCTGGGCCTTGGGTTGATCGCCGTGGCCGGGCCGCTGCTGGCCGAGATGGAGGAACGCCGCGTGGCCTACCCGGTCCTCCGCCGGCTCACCGAGCAGACCGGCGAAACCAGCGCGCTCATGCTCTGGAACGGCGATGAAGCCATCTGCGTGGAACAAATCGCCAGCCACCACCAGATCAAGCACACCACGCCCCTCGGCGCCCGCTACCGGGACGCGATGAGCGCCTCCGTGCAGGTCTTCCTCTCAACCCTGCCCGCCGAACGCGTCCGCGAACTGCTCCGCAGCGGCACCATTACCTTCCCCGGAATGGACGACGCCGGCCTGGCCGCCTACGAGGCCCGGCTAAAGGAAGTTGCGGGCCGTGGTTGGGCGGAAAACTACGGCGAGTCCTCCATGGACGAGGTGGGGGTTGCCGCGCCCGTCTTTGACCACCGCGGGGACGTTGTAGCCGTCGTACTCATACCCGCGCCGCGTTTCCGCGTCTCCCGGGAGCGGCTGGAAAACCTGGCCGAGGCCTGCGTCGCTGCGGCGGCGCAGGTGACCACCCGCCTGGGCGGACGCGCGGTCGCCGCCAGTTAGGCCTGTGCCCTAAGGCAGGCCCGCCATCCGCACCGCCAGGTGCAGCGCCGCCAGCCTGCCCGTGCCGCGGGGATCGCCGCCGCACAGCTCGAAGATCCGCTGCAGCCGGTGGTGCATCGACTGCCGTTCCAGGTGCAGTTCCCGCGCGGACTGCGCTGTGTTGCACCCGGAGTCCAGCCACACCTGAAGGGTCTCCAGCAGCTGCGACTGGCGCTGTGCATCATGGTCCAGGATGGCCCGCAGCTGCCGGTTCACGAACGCGTCCCGGGCCGATGCGTTGATCCCCTTCAACGCAAGGCTCTCCACGGCGGTGTCCTCGGCATCCAGCACCACCAGCCCATGGGACGGGTGCCGCCTCCGCGCTGACGCGTTCCTGCGCCGGATCTGGCGGACATCCAGGGCGCGGCGTGCTTCCGCCAGCGACCAGGCAGCCTCCGCCACCGTGCCTGCCGGCGGCCCCAGGGCGATCGTGGCATCGTGGTCGCCGTCTAGCCCCTGCAGGGACTCCAGGAGCTTCCGCCGTCCGGCGGAGGTATCGGTCCCGGAGAGGGCCATCATCACCACGAGCTCCGCGTCGTCCTGGTACGCGGCACTGGGAATCCGGCTGGAGCTCAGGAACGATTCGATGGCGCGGCGGAGTTTCTGCGGCCCCGCCGCGTGAATGGCGGCCACTACGGCAGGGGATTCCGGCGGGAACCCCGCGGCCGGAGCCAGCTGCTCCAGCCGCCAGGCAGGCGCGGCCGTCAGCACTGCCCGCATGAGTTCCGCGCCGGCCTGGGCATGGAGCCCGGGTGGAGTGTGCTGCAGGAGTGCCAAACCCAGGATGTCGACGGCGCGGTCACCGGCCACGCGGGCCAGGCCGGCGTCCACGCCGGTTGGGATCTCGATCTCCAGCCGGCCCATCAGCACGCCGCGCACGGGGATGTCCACGTTGATTGCCGTCCGGGTGGCCGTGTCCGTAATGTGCTCCGGCCCGCCCGGGCTGCTGCCGTCGTCGTCCTTTTCCTGCCAGCCAGGTGGCCATCGCCTGGTTCGGCTACAAGGCCATCGCCGCCTTCGAAAAGTGGACCGTCCCACCCACCATCGTTATCCTGGCCGTCATGTCCGCCGTGGCCTGGTTCGGCATGGAGATCGACTGGGGCTACGCCGGGCCTGCCGGCAACATCCTTGAAGGCTCGGAACGAATTGCGGCGATGAGCGCCGTGATGACGGCGATCGGCATCGGCTGGGGCATCACCTGGTTCACATACGCCGCGGACTACTCCCGCTTTGTCAGCACCGAAGTTCCCAAGAAAAAGGTCTACCTGGCCTCCGTCCTGGGCCAGTTCATCCCGGTGGTCTGGCTGGGCGTCCTGGGCGCCAGCCTGGCAACGAACAGCGGCGAGGTTGATCCCGGCAAGCTCATTGTGCAGAACTTCGGCGTCCTGGCACTGCCGGTGCTGCTGATGGTGCTCCACGGACCCATCGCCACAAACATCCTGAACATCTACACCTTCTCCGTGGCCACGCAGGCGCTGGACATCTCCATCAGCCGGCGCAAGCTGAACCTGTTCGTCGGCGTCTTCTCGCTCATCGCCGTCGTCTTCTTCATCTTCCAGGAGGACTTCGCAGCGGTCCTGGACGCCTGGCTGATCGGCCTGGTGGCCTGGGTTGCCGCCTGGGGCGGGGTCATGCTGGTGCACTACTTCTGGCTGGACAAGCGCTGGCCGGGTGACCCCGAGCGGCTGTTCGACGGCGTAGGCACCCACCGGCTTCCCGGCGTCAACTGGGCGGGCGTCACCTCCCTCCTGGCCGGCATCTTCGCCACCTGGCTGTTCATGTACGGCCTCATCCCCGTCATGCAGGGCCCGATCGCAGTGGCCCTGGGCGGCTGGGACCTGTCCTGGCTGGCAGGCGGCCTGACCAGCGCCGGCGTCTACGCGGTCCTCGGCCCCCGGGCACACGTCCGCTACATCGGCCTCAAGAGCCCCGCCGCTTCCAAGTCCGAGGGCAGCGGCACCGCCGCGGTCCTTCCCGTCCCCTAACTTCCTCCGCTACTCCCGGGCGGGCGCGCCTTCCGCGCCCGCCGAAAGGATCCATCGTGAACCAGCCCGCCATCGCGGACCTCCTGCATCCCATGACCTGGCCTGAGGGCTTCAAGGCTGCAGCGTCCTTCACCTTCGACGTGGACGCCGAGTCCTGCACCATTGCCCACGACCCCGCCAGCACCCGGCGGATGTCGCTGATGACCCACCAGTCCTACGGGCCCAAGGTAGCGGTGCCGCGGCTCCTGAAGATGCTGGAGCGGCACGACATCCGGGCAACGTTCTTCATCCCCGGCTTCACCGCCGAGTCCTACCCGGATGTGGTCCGCGAGATTGTGGACGGCGGGCACGAGGTGGCACACCACGGTTACCTCCACGAGCCCATGCAGGGGATTGACGCCGCCACCGAGGCCCGCTACCTGGACCGGGGCCTGGAGGCGCTTGCCAAGGTGGCGGGGATCCGTCCGGTGGGGTACCGGGCGCCGTGGTGGGAGCTGAACTGGCACTCGCCCGGGCTGCTGGCGGATCGCGGCTTCCTCTACGATTCCAGCCTGCTGGACGGCGATGCCCCCTACCGCATGGCCGTCGCCGCCGATGATCCCCGGGACATTGTGGAGATCCCCGTGGACTGGGCCCTGGATGACTGGGAGCAGTACGCCTTCTATCCCGGGGTGACCGGCAGCGGCGTGATCGAAAGCCCGGCCAAGGTGCTGGAGATGTGGACGCTCGAGGCCGAGGCGCATCATTCCCAGGGTAGCTGCTTCGTCCTGACCAACCACCCGTTCATCTCCGGCCGGCCGTCCAAGGCCGTGGCCCTGGAGCAGCTGATCGAGCGGGTCAAGGGCATGGAGGGCATGTGGGTTACCACCATGGAGGAGATCGCGCTTCACACCAAGGCAACCGCTGACGCGGTCCACACGCACGGCCGGATCGACGTGCCCACCTACCCGGGCGCCGGCGCCCGCCTGGAACCCGCGACCGTGCGGGAGGGCGCGCTGACGTAGGACCGCAGAGAAGGTGGGCAAACGACGGCGGGCATGCACCGGCGTCGTCCGCCTCCTGCGCCTTCCCGCCGCCCCTGCCCGGTGGGACGATGTCACTATGCAAGAGAAAAAGACTGGCGGCCCGAACGACGCAGGCCCCCACCTGCATGCGCATACGGCACCCACCACGGACCAGATACGTACAGTGGGCCAGCGCCGCCGTGAGGCGGAGGAAAAGCTGGAACAGCACCTCCAGGAGGCGCGCCACAAGAATCAGCAGCACGAGGACGAGTCGGAAGGGGACCCCCAGTGAATGACGACGAAAACCAGCCTGAAAGCTCCCACATCGCCACTCCGGAAACCATCGCGGAGGAGATCAAGGACGAGATCCACCTGGGTCATGTGCAGGACGACGTCAGCCACGTCCTTGAGGAACGTCTCGAGGAGGAGGGCATCGACATGCGCCCCGAAGACGTGGACGAGCTCGCCGAGGAAATCGAACGGGACGCGTCAACCTGAGTACGCCTGCCTAGTATTTAAGGGCGGGCACGAAACGGCAGGGAACAACCTGGACTAGTGCGCTGGCCGTGTTGGGCGCATGGCTCCGCCAGGAGTCATACCGGTGGTCCAGGTGGCCCGCGCCCCGCAATAGAAGGGGATGCGGACGGCGGCGGGAGCCCCGCCGCCGTTCGCATCCCTAAAGCGATGCGCTTGCGGCAGGCGCCTAATCTTCGTAGGTGTTGGCGATGTAGACGTCGCACGGGGCGTTGTGCGCCACGCTGTTGGCCACGCTGCCCAGGAGCCGGCCGATGCCGCGCATCCTCCGGTTGCCCACCACGATCAGCTTCGCGTCCAGGCGCATGGCTTCCTTGATCAGGGCGTCTGCGGGCTTGCCCCGGGCCGCGAAGTGGGTCACCTGCACGCCCGGACGGGACCTGGACAGTTCCTGTGCCACGATTTCGGCGCTGTCTGCCTTCGAGATCCGGACCTGGTCGGACCCGGCGCCGAATGTCTCAGCCTTGTCGACATCGAAGGCGGTCACCACGTGCAGCGAGGCTTTCAGCGATTCGGCCAGATCCAGGGCCATTTCCGCTGCTTTCCTCGCGGACGCGCTGGCATCCACCCCTACAACCACTACTCCACTCATGATGTTGCCCCTTTGCTCGTTGGTGTTCCTGGCGTCCTTCCCCGTGCCCGACCTTACTAGAGGACACACTGCAATCAACGGACCACGGAGGCCTGGCCTGCCCCCTGCAGGTTAGTCAGGGCCCTCCGCTTGGTTCAAATAAGGGCGCAACTTTGCGTTGCCGGCTGGAGGATGCACCTGCAGCGCGCCATGGAGTCCCGGGGAGCGGGGGTGCCGTTGATCGGTAGAGATGCCCGGTGGGTGTTCGGGTCTGGACTGTGTGCCGGAGGCCCGGTGTCAGTAGCGGTTTTGCTGTCCAGCCGGGGGCTTCTTTGGTGTGGTTGCAGGCTTCGCAGAGCCCTTGGCCATTCTTCGCGGTGGTGGTTCCGCCGTTGTGCCAGGCGGTGATGTGGTCGTGGTGGCGGATGGGCGCGTCGCAGTACGGTGTGCGGCAGGTGTCGTCCCGGACCTGGAGGAAGCGTTTGAGCCCTGCCGGGAAGAGCCTGGCCCGGGAGTCCATCGCGACGAGCTCGCCTGTGCCGGGTGTGGTGTAGAGCCGGCGGACCCAGAGGGCCAGGTCTTGCTTGTCATGCGTTTCTGAGCCGGTGCCGGTGCCGGTGCTGGTTTCGGTGTCGGCTGCAGCCGCGTTTGTCCTGCCAGTTTTCCTTGCGCTGAGGAGGAGGGTGCGGGCGGTTTCGGCGGGGATGATGCCGTAGCCGGGGATTTTGGCCGGTTCGCTGTCGCCCTGGAACAGGGCCCGGTCGGTCATCACGACTTGAAGGTCGATGCCGGTGATCCCGCCCCGGGTGCCGGTGACGCGTTCGACCAGGGTGTCGGCCATGACCTGGCCCCGGGACCGCTCATCCCCTGCGGAGCGGGCGGCGTCGGCCTCCTGTGTCAGGGCGGTGTAGGCGGCCACCCCCTCGTGGACGGAGAGCATTGCGGTCAGGTACGTCATGGTGTCCGGCGCCGGGCGCAACGATACTGTCCGCTCGGTCATGGCGTGGGCTGCCCGTCTCGTGACAGAGCGGGGGTCGCGTCGGTAGGCCGCGGTGCGGACGGCGTTGATGATGGCCCGGTCCCCGGCCCCGTCCAGTGTGCCGGTGTCGGCGGCGAGTTCCTCGTCCACCGCTGCCCGGTCCTCGGTGGTCAGGCAGGCGGTTTCCTTCACCACCAGGGTGGTCCGCCACTCGTTCAGCCGCCCGGACCGGAACGCTGTCAGCGTCCGCGGCATCCCCGTCAGCGCTTTCGCCATCCCGAGGAGCCGTCCGCCGCGGGCTGGGGATTCCCGCCGCGCCAGCGCGATCTGGGCGGCAACGCCTGCGCCCTGCTCCTCGGCGGGGACACCGGCCGCGGCCTGCTCCCGCCGCTGGGACAGGTCAAAGGCAACAGCGATATCGGTCTGCCGGGCGGCGGCCAGGGACTTCAGATCCTCCAGCTGCCGCAGCTGGTCAATCATCCCCGCACCATCAGAGGCGACCGGCACAGCAGCCAGGATCGCCAGGGCATCAGCGAACGTGGCGACACCACAATGCCCCGCCACCGTACCGTTCTTCGGCCTTGCCGCTGCCCCAACTGCTTTCATGAATAGAGTCTTCCAGCGACCCCTGACAATCCGGTTCAGGCAAGAACGCTATGTGGAAAACCGCGGTCAACGGGATTAGAGGAGCTCCACGCTACAACCGATACCGTGAAATCAGCAGCCCCAGACGCCAAGGTGGGTTTCCACATGCCGGCCGCCCGGCATCGTCCGTTGAAGCCCCCTCCGGTAGCCTGTTGAAATGGTGCGAGGAATGGCCGACTACGGCGCAGAAACCATCCTGCTCGCGGGGGCGGGACGGGCGCTGCTGCTGCAGCTTGCAGACCCCGCCGTGGGGCGCGGCGTGGACGAGCACAGCACGTTTGTCGGCCGCCCGGTCAACAGGCTCAAGGGCACACTGACCTATGTCTACGCCATCGTCTACGGCACCGACGAGCAGGTGAAAGAGGTCCGGCGCAGGGTGAACCTCGCCCACGTGCCCGTCCACAAAGCCGACTCCGAGGCATCGCCTGGCTACAACGCCTTCGATCCGGAACTCCAGCTCTGGGTGGTTGCCACGCTCTATGACACCGCGGTGACCATCATCGAGAAGATCTACGGCCCGCTCGACGACGAATCAGCCGATGCGATGTACCAGGACTACGCACGGATCGGGACGGCCCTGCAGCTGCCCCGGGAGCTATGGCCGGCAGACCGGGACGCCTTCCGCCGCTACTGGGACGGGCGTATTTCCACGCTGCGGGCGGAGGCCGGCGGCGTGCGGGTGGGCCGCGGACTTCTCTATCCCAAGCACACAGCACTCTGGTACCGCGCCATCATCCCGTCCGCCAGGTTCCTCACCGCCGGGCTCCTGCCGGAGCGGCTCCGGGAAGACTTCGGCCTGCCTTGGAATGAGCGCCGGCAGCGCCGGTTCGAACGCACTATGAAAGTCCTGGCTGTGGTGTATCCCCGGCTTCCGCGGCGAATCAGGCACTGGTTCAAGGACTACTGCCTGGCCGAACTCGATAAAGACCTTCGCAAGAACCGCCAGCCCATACAGCGTCAGGGAGCCAGTGCGTAGTTCCACTTCAGTTGAGCAGCGGATCGATGAACGGGCCCGCCGCTTCCTGGCCACCGCCCCAGCCGGCGGCTATAGAGCGAAACTCACCGAGTTTGCGGTGTTCGGCCTCAAGCAGGGCTGGGCATGCATCTTCGGTGCCACGCTCCTCGCAGTCCTGATGGCCGCACGGCTCTGGTACCCGGACACCGCGGCCCTGGCCCGGAATGATTTCCTGACCCTCGCCGCCGTCGCCATCCAGGTCCTCATGGTGCTGTTCAAGCTGGAGACGCTCCGCGAACTGCGGGTGATCATCCTGTTCCACATCGTGGGCACCGTGATGGAGCTGTTCAAGACCGACGCCGGCTCCTGGTCCTACGAGGCCGAGGGATTCCTGCGCATCGGCGCGGTGCCCCTGTTCAGCGGCTTCATGTACGCCGCTGTGGGTTCCTACATGGTCCGGGTCTACCGGCTGTTCGACCTCCGCTTCGCGGCGTACCCCCGGCGCTGGATCACAGCGGTCCCGGGCGCGGCCATCTACGCGAATTTCTTTACCCACCACTACATCTGGGACCTGCGCTGGCTGTTGCTGGCCGCCGTCGTCATCATTTATGGGCGGTGCGTGATGCACTTCCGGGTGTTCCGCAGGCTGTTCCGCATGCCGCTGGTGGCCGCGTTCCTGCTGGTGGCGCTGTTCATCTGGATCGCCGAGAACATCGCCACCTGGTCCGGTGCCTGGCTGTACCCGAGCCAGCTGGCCGGCTGGCACCCTGTGGGGCTGGAAAAGCTCGTGGCGTGGTTCCTGCTGATGATTATCTCGGTGGTGCTGGTGGCATGGGTCTACAAACCCCAGCCGCCGGAGGACGAAGACGGACGACGGCGGGAAGTCCCGGCGGCAGCAAAGGTGCGGCAGTAAGGGGTTCCGCCATAACCCGTTTCAGCGGGGCCCTCGCTGGAACTTTGGCCCGGGGTTTGATGAAGGCTATGGACCCCACTACATCCGTCATCAGCAGCAAGAAGGCCCCGGCATCGGACCTCCGCGAACATCACCCGGCGCACTGGGGCGGCGTCTTACGGTGGGATTTCAGAATGCCGCGCCGATTGAGGCCAGCTGCGCAGCCGCGGCGTCGGCGTACTGGTTCCCGGGCCGTGCCAGGCCGTAGTGCTCGCGAAGCGTTCGGCCGGTGTAGTCGGTGCGGAACAGCCCGCGCTCCTGGAGGATGGGTACCACCCGGTCCACGAAGGCGTCCAACCCGGAGGGCAGCACCGGCGGCATGATGTTGAAGCCGTCGGCCGCCCCGCCGTCGAACCATTCCTGGATGGCGTCCGCCACCTGCGCCGGGGTGCCCGCGAAGGTGCGGTGCCCGCGCCCGCCCCCCAGCCGGCCGATCAGCTGCCGCACCGTGAGCTGCTCGCGGCGGGCCAGCTGCACAATCAGGGTGTAGCGGCTCTTGGCGCCCTCGATCTCGTCCTCGCTGGGCAAGTCGGCCGGCAGCTGGCGGTCCAGCGGCAGGTCCTCGGGATTGACGCGGAGGGTCTTGGCCAGCTGGATCCGGGCGTACTCGGGCTTGATCAGCCGGTCCAGTTCGCGCTCGATCTCCAGGGCTTCCTTCTCGGTCGCACCGACCACGGGCACGATGCCGGGCAGGATCTTGATGCTTTCAGGGTCCCGGCCGGCTGCCGCGGTGCGGGCCTTAAGGTCCCGGTAGAACTCCTGCGCGTCGGAGAGGGTCTGGTGGGCGGTGAACACCGCATCCGCGTACCGGGCGGCCAGATCCTTGCCGTCTTCGGACGAGCCGGCCTGGACGATCAGCGGGTGCCCCTGCGGGGAGCGGGGGACGTTGAGCGGGCCGCGGACCCTGAAGTGCCGGCCTTCATGGTCAATGGTGCGGATCTTTCCGGCATCGCCCCAGACGCCGTCGGCCTTGTCCGCGAGGATGGCGTCATCCTGCCAGCTGTCCCAGAGCTTCCGGGCCACCTCGATGAACTCGGCCGCCCGCTCGTACCGTACGGCGTGGGCGGGCTGGTCGTCGACGCCGAAGTTCCGGGCCGCGTCGGGCCCGGCCGTGGTCACCACATTCCAGCCGGCGCGGCCACCGCTCACCCAGTCTACGGACGCGAACCGGCGGGCCAGGTTGAACGGCTCGTTGTAGGTGGTGGACGCGGTGGCGATGAGTCCGATCCTCTCGGTGGCGCCGGCGATGGCGGTGAGCAGGACGGTGGGTTCCAGCTTGCCGGCCGGCCGGCGACCCACTTCGCCGAACAGGACGGGGGAGTCGGCGAAGAAGATGGAGTCCAGCTTGCCCCGTTCGGCGGTGCGGGCCAGCTGCAGGTAGTGCTCCACACGGCTGCCGGCGTGGGGGTCGCTCTCCGGGAGCCGCCACGAGGCCTCGTGGTGTCCGGTGCTCATGAGGAAGGCGTTGAGGTGCAGCCGGCGCTGCGGGGACGGGTTCTGGGAAGCCATGCGGGTACTCCTTCGGAAGTGGGAAGAGGGGTCAGTGGGCGGCAGGTACGACGCCGGACGCCGGCCAGGAGGGACGGCGCGGGAAGGCGCGGAAAGGGATGAACGTGAGCGCCGGCGTCGGACGATTGTGCCCGACGCGCCGGGTGTTGAAACACCTAAACACGGCCGCTGCTGCCTTGGCCAGCACCGTGAAACGGGAGGAAATGGCGCTACTTATTGCGCCATTCCGGGGTCAAAGCAGGCAATGCGGCGCCATGATCCGCAACGCGGGTTAATGTGGCTGGAAGGGTTGGGATATGGGTCGATGGGAGAAGCGCATGCGTCATCGGGTCCTTGCTGCGGCAGCCGCCTTTGGCGCAGCAATTTTGCTGGCCGGCTGCACCGCCGCCCCGGCGCCCGCGCCGGTCACCACGTCCCCTGCACCGGTAACCACGCCTGCCCCCGAGACCTCCGCCGCGCCGCCGTCGGCTCCGGCTTCCTCCACTCCCGCCACCGAAGCTCCCACCGCAGCCGCCACCATCGCTGGCACGCCGCAGCAGGTGGCGGCGGACCTCAACACTCCCTGGTCGGTGGTCTTCCGGAACGGGACGCCGCTGGTCAGCGAGCGGAACAGCGGGCAGATCCTTGAACTCCGCCCGGACGGCTCCTCGCGGTCCATCGGAACGGTGGAGGGGGTGGCGGCCCGCGGCGAGTCCGGCCTGCTGGGCCTTGCCGTGGGCAGCCAGGGTGACCTTTACGTGTATTCGACGGCGGCGGACGGCAACCGGGTCCAGCGCTTCCCGGTCAGCGGCGCACCGGGGTCCCTCACGCTGGGCCGGCCGGACACGCTCCTTGACCGCATCCCGTCGGCGAGCATCCACGACGGCGGCCGGATCGCCTTCGGTCCCGACGGCATGCTGTACGTGACGGCGGGCGATGCGAGCCAGCGTGACAGCGCCCAGGACCGCGGCTCCCTGGCCGGCAAGATCCTGCGGATGACGCCCGACGGTGACGTTCCGGCGGACAATCCCTTTCCCGGTTCGCTGGTCTACAGCTACGGTCACCGGAACCCGCAGGGCATGGCCTGGGCGGACGATGGAACCATGTTCGCCACCGAATTCGGCCAGAACACGTGGGACGAACTGAACATCATCACGCCCGGCGCCAACTACGGCTGGCCTACGGTTGAGGGAATCGCTGGCCGGGAAGGCTTCGTGGATCCGGTCCAGCAGTGGCGGCCCGGCGCCGCAAGCCCCAGCGGCATGGCCCACGCCGGCGGCACCTTGTTCCTGGCCAACCTGCGCGGCCAGGTCTTGCGGTCGGTCCCCGTCTTGGATCCCGGCACGTCCACGGAGCATTTCAGCCGCGAATACGGCAGGATCCGGGACGTGACGGTGGCGCCGGACGGCCGGCTGTGGTTCCTGACCAACAACACCGACGGCCGTGGAGACCCCCAACCCGGGGATGACCGGATCCTCGCCGTCGACCTGGCGGACGGGTGAGCCGGCCGGCACCCCGTCAGTTTCACGCGCCGGCCTGCGCCAGTTCCACGATCTTCTCGGTGGCGGCCCAGGAGGCGAGCAGCTTGAGCGCCTCATCGGAGGGGCTGCCGGGGGTGGCCGGGTACACGGTGAGGGAGTGCCCGGGATCCTCCTCAAGGCCCAGCACCTGGTAATTCAGTTCCAGGAGTCCCACCACGGGATGCTGGAAGAACTTGGTTCCGGCGTAATGGCGGCGGACGTTGTGCGCAGCCCACAGCGTCCGGAATTCCTCGCTGCGCATGGACAGCTCACCAACCAATTCCGCGATGCCCTTGTCGTGCGGGTTCCGGCCCGCCTCGCGGCGGAGGATGGCAACGTTGGTGTGGGCGGCCCGCTCCCAGTCCGTGTAGAAATCATGGGACCGTGGGTCCAGGAAGATGAAGCGGGAGTGGTTTCCCGGCCTGGCGGTGCTGCGGTACATGTCGGAGTAGAGGGCATAGCCCAGGGTGTTGGCCGCCACGATGTCCATCCGGTTGTTGCCGATGAAGGCGGGCGCTTCGGTAATGGCATCCAGGAGGTACTGTAGCTCCGGGCGCACCCCGGATGGGACGGGAGCCGCAACCCGTTTCCGGCCCGAAGTGTTCGCAGCCCGGGCAAGATCGTAGAGGTGGTCGTGCTCGGCACGGTCCAGTTCGAGGGCCCGCGCAATCGCATCCAGCACGCTGTCAGAGACGCCCGATAGGTTTCCGCGTTCCAGCCGCGTGTAGTAGTCCACGCTGACCCCGGCCAGCCGGGCCACTTCCTCGCGCCGCAGCCCGGGCACGCGCCGGCGGCCCCCGTGCGGCTCCAGTCCCGCCTGCTCGGGCGTGATGCGTCCACGGCGGGTTGAAAGGAACTGCCGGACTTCGGCTCGGTTATCCATAGAGGACACGTTACGACGGATGCGGAAAGCCAAGGGTGGGTCTGCCAGAACCAGTTACAGCAGGACCCTCGTTACGGACCCCAACTGCCGGTTTGATGGTCCGGTAGCCCTGTAGCATTTCGACAACCCCCAAAGACATCACAGGAGATCCATGACTACCGTCAAGGCCTATGCCTCCCCGTCCTCCTCCGAGGACCTCATCCCCACCACCATCGAACGCCGCACGGTTGGTCCGCACGATGTCCTGATCGAGATCAAGTACGCGGGCATCTGCCACTCGGACATCCACACCGTCCGCGGGGACTGGGGCCCGCAGCAATACCCGCTGGTCCCCGGCCACGAGATTGCCGGCGTCGTCACCGAGGTGGGCTCGGCCGTGACCAGGCACCAGGTGGGCGACCGCGTGGGCGTCGGCTGCATGGTCAACTCGTGCCGTGAATGCGCCAACTGCCTGAACGGTGACGAGCAGTACTGCCTGAAGGGCATGGTGGGCACGTACGGCGCGGAGGACCGCGACGGCACCATCACCCAGGGCGGCTACTCCACCCACGTCGTGGTCACCGAGCACTTTGTGGTGGGCATTCCGGACGGCCTGGAGCTGGACGTCGCTGCCCCGCTGCTGTGCGCCGGCATCACCACCTACTCGCCGCTGCAGCGCTGGGGTGCCGGCCCCGGCAAGAAGGTGGCCGTGGTGGGCCTTGGCGGGCTGGGCCACATGGCCGTCAAGCTCGCCGCAGCCATGGGTGCCGAGGTCACCGTCCTGTCCCAGTCCCTGAAAAAGCAGGAGGACGGCCTGCGCCTGGGTGCAACCAGCTACTTCGCCACCAGCGATCCCGGCACCTTCGAGCAGCTGGCCGGCAGCTTTGACCTGATCATCAACACGGTCAGCGCGTCCATCGACATCAGCGCCTACCTGCAGCTGCTGACGCTCGACGGCGCCCTGGTCAACGTGGGTGCTCCCGCGGAGCCGCTCCCCGTCAACGCCTTCGCGCTGATCGGCGGCCGCCGGTCCTTCGCCGGATCGATGATCGGTGGCATCCCCGAGACCCAGGAGATGCTCAACTTCTGCGCCGAGCATGGCATCGGCGCCGACATCGAGGTCATCCCGGCGGGGAAGATCAATGATGCATACGAACGTGTCCTTGCCTCTGACGTCCGCTACCGCTTCGTGATCGACACCGCCACGCTGTAGCCGGGAACCGCGTAACGGCGGGCCGGCCCCGGAAGGTGCCGGCCCGCCGTCGTGCGTGGGGCGCTACGTCCTTTTGTTATGCCCCGCAACGGTTCTGCGGCAATCAGCCCGCTCGGGGGGCCGGATTCCAGCTCCAGTTCCACAATTGAAGGACCAGTTTTCCAAGCCCCGGAGGGTGTGATGAAAAGGTCCGGCGCGTTGCTTCCCGCGTTGATCCTGGTCGGTGCGGCGGTGGCCGGATGCGGCCCGCAGGCAGGACCCCCGGCGTCGTCGCCCACCACAACGGCAGCGTCCGCCTCCCCAACTCCCTCGGCGGCGACGTCACCGGCGGCCACGGCTCCCGTCACCGAAACCGCAACGGCCGCAAGTCCCGCGCCCGCCACCACCGCCACGAGGGGGTCCCTGAAGACCTTTACGACGGCGGACGGCCAGTTGGCGTTCGACCTCCCCGCCACGTGGAGCGTGCGCGATCCCGCCGGGGAACTTCCCGAGGGCGGCGGTGCCTTCGCGGAGGTGACCAACGAGGCCGGCAGGCCGATGGCCACGCTGCGGACCAACATGGCCACGGGCTCCACCTGCCTGGAGAAGTACCCCTATGAGGTCCTGGAGTCGCAGGAGCTGCCGGCCCTTGCGCAGGACGGTGAGGTGCCACGGTTCATCTATGAAACCCGGGGCAACGCAGCAACGCCCGGTCCCGCAGACACGCCGGCCGCCGCCTACGGCATCGTTTCCGTTCCCACCCCCACCGGTGACCTGGCCTGCCCCATGTTCCACTTCTTCACCTGGCCGCCCACCGCCGCCATGTTCGGTGCGTTCTACAACCCGGAGAACAACAGGACCCCGGGCGCCGAGTCCCTTCCGTACCTGGAACAGGCCCGCAGGTACATGGACACCACCGAGTACCAGAACATCCGCAGGATGATCACCTCGCTCCGGCCGGCGGGCTAGAAAACCCGCAGGAATCCCGCCATCCGTTCCCGCAACCACAACGAATTACTGCCATGAACTACTACACCCCAGCGGCGCAGGAAAGAGTCCGGGACGCCGCATATGACGCAGTGGAAAAAGTACTCGACGGCATGTTCTCGCCGTTGAACAGGCACGCGCTGAATGCGCGCTGGAACCAGGCCTGCGAAGCCATGGCAAAGTACCTGGAAGCCCAGGACACCGGCGAGGAGTAGTAGGGTCCGCCCTACTCCGCAGCCCGGAACTCGAATGCTTCCCGGCCCAGGAACACCAGCTGCGCTTCCTTTTCTGGCAGCTGGACCTTGGGCCCGGCTTCGAAGCCGAAGCTGGTGAAACGGCCAATGGCTTTGGCGTTCCGCGCATCAGGCTCGGCCACCACGCGGTCCTTCGCCGGATCGGAGAGCACGAACCGCACCAGCCCGGCCAGTAGGGTGGCCGTGAAGTTCGGGACCGGGCGTGCCGCCGGGGCCAGCAGCAGGTGGATGCCGACATCGCCGGCACGGGCCGGATACACCTCGCCCACGGGATCGTGCAGCGGCTCGTACGTCTGGAAGACGCCGGCGGGCTCGCCGGCAACGGTCATCAGGAACCCGTGGTGCGTGTCCAGGCTGTCCAGGAACGCGTAGACGTCCCGGACTTCGTCCCGGCTCCAGCCGTTCATGCCCCAGAACCGGGCGCGCTCCTCCCGCACCCAGCTGTGCACCAGGTCTGCGTCCTGTTCAGGCGCCAGGCGGAGCAGCCGGAGACGGCCCAGGCCCGGGAGGTCCTCCTCGTAGACGGCGTCCCGGATCGTGTGCGGAAGTGCGGACTCGATGCTTGTCATGTGGTCTCCTTGGTGAGCTGGTCCCAGTCGGTGGTGACGGGGATGAGTTCGCCGGCGGCCCAGAGCGGCAGCTGGCTGAGGAAGTTCGGGTCATCGGGTTGCCCGGACGCGCCGAACGGCACGACCCACCGGCTCTTCGAACGGTCGGAGAGGTCCCAGACATAGCGGGCCACGGGTCCGCGGAAGGACGCATCCGTTACACCTGGCAGGCTTTCCGTGCACAGCACGCAGCTGGTGTCCCCGGACAGGGCGATGGCCGGCACGGCGGGTGCGGCGGCGCCCGCGCCCGGGAAATCCGACACCGCGTGCAGCGGCAGGACCGTGTGGCTTTCGCCCCAGGCAGCGGACGACGGCGATGCTGCCGCCGCCTCCAGCGCCCGGCCCGCCGCGGCTGCCACGTCGAGGCCGTGCCCGGCGCCCTTGGCAATAATGGTTTCCAATGCGAAGCCAACCCGGGAGACCGGGTTCAGCCAGGGTGCGAACAGGGCCGAGTGCCCGGCGGGGGCCGCGAGCGGTGCCAGCAGGGGAGCGCCGGCCAGCGCGGCCACAAGTGCCGAGCGCCAGGCGGCGAAAGCTCCGGCGTCCGTGCTGGCGGCGTGCATGTCTCCGTCCCAGCCCAGCAGCCGGTCCCGCAGTTCCTCGGCAGGGGCGGAGAGGCGGACCCCATTCTCCCCGCCCAGTTCCGCCAGCAGGGCCCGCAGTGCGGGCCAGGACCCCAGCCGGCAGTCCATGTGGATCCGCTGCATGTCCTCCGGATCCAGGTTTTCCCCGGCTTCTTCCAGCAGTTGGCGGATCCGGCGTGCCCGGTGGGCGGGGGCGAACTCCAGCCCGGTCAGGCTGCCGCCGCCGGACTCACGGTCATTAGCGTTCACCGCCAGGGTGTCCACCCGTGACACCGGCAGATCCACCCATTGGCCCGTCCACCGGTGCTGCGGGGACTGGGCAGGGACGGGACGGACCCGGTTCGCCGGGTTCCGTACCGGAACCTTGCCCGCCACCAGTTGCCGGACGTCACCGCCGGCATCGGCTGCCAGCACGCAGTTAACGGGCTCCACCCAAGCCTCCAGGGCAGCCTCAATCTCGGCGGCGCTGCGGCTCCGCAGCAGCGGCAGGAGGGCCTCGAAACCCAGCCGCCCTCCGGCCCGTGACGGTGCCCGCAGGCTCAGCGCGCCGCCGTCGAACCCGCCCGAGATGACGGGGCCGCGGGCTGTCTCAACCACGTCCACCGTCTCCGTGGCGGCGCCGCGGACCAGAATCTTCTCCTGGTGGTCGGCAACCACCGGCTCCCAGCCGTCCGGGCCGAGCGCCTGGAGGGTGCCGCCGTCCCGCCTTAGCTGTTCACGGTAAAGGTCCTGGTAGTCGGCCATGGCATTTGTGACAGCCCACGCCGCCGTCCCCGTGTGGCCGAAGTGCGGCAGGCCGGGCACGCCGGGAAAAGCCAGCCCGACGACGTCGAACTCCGGGCAGGCAAGCCGCACCTGCTGGTAGACGCCGGGAAGTTCCAGGAGCCGGTGCGGGTCGCCGGCGAGGAGCGGTGCGCCGGAGCCGGTCAGGCCTCCCGCGGCGGCCCAGGCGTTGCTGCCCGCCCAGACCGGGGCCTCGATGCTGAAAAGCTCCACGGCGTCCGGGCCAAGGGTCCGGGCCACGTGGTCCCGCCACAGCTTGTTGGGAAAGGTGCTGAACAGGATGTGGTGGACCAGGAAAACGCCGAGCGGAGTCCACGGCTCCCAGCGGGCAGGCGCCGTGGCGGTGTCCCCGAACTCCCGCGCATCCCGCCGGCCCGCTTCCAGGGCGTGGTTTACGCCATCCCTGTAGGCCCCGCACCAGTGCTGCGTGGCCGGATCCAGGTTGTGGAAGCAGCGGCGGGCGGTGTCCTCGATCCGCGCCTGCCGGGCAAACCGGTCCCACACCACGCCGTCCGGCCCCAGGTGTTCCGCTGTCCTGCCCTCCGAGCGCCAGCGCTCCACCTCGATCTGCCAGGAGCGGTCGGTCGCGGCGTTCGCACCCTGCAGGAAGGCAAGCTCCGTGGCCGACCCGGCACGCAGGTGGGGGATGCCCCACGGGTCGCGGAATGTCTCAGCGGCCATGGGTTGGACTTGCGGCAGTGGTGGGCACGGGTCTTTTCCTTCTCTTAGGTAAGCCAAACCTAAGTAAGGGTAAGGGGACGTGCGGGCCATCCCCAAAACCCGTGGCGCAACAAACGCCCCGCAGCCTACGGTGTGAGCGCGGCGAGGATCGCGGCGGCGGGTCCCTCCACGGCGTGCCGGAACCCGGTGCCCGCCCAGAGGTTCAGCCAGTCCGGATCCCCAGCCGCGGCGGCCGCTGCGCGCAGGGGAGTGGTCAGGTGGTGGATCTCCGGGTAGCCATAGGGTGCCTCAGCGTCGTGCCGGCGCATGAATTCGTTGGTGAGGCCGCGGGCATTCCTGCCGGAAAAGGACCGGGTCACGGCGGTGGCGGTGAAGCTCCCGGTAGCCAGCGCCTTCCGGTGCGCGGCCTTGGTCCCGGCCTCGTCCGCGCACAGGAACGCCGTGCCCGCCTGGACTGCTGCCGCACCCAGGGCCAGGGCCGCGCGGACATCCGCTGCGGTGGCAATCCCTCCGGCGGCGAACAGCGGCAGCGGAAGGTCCGCGAGCCCGCGCAGCGGGGTGTGCAGGGGCTGTGTTTCATCGGCGGCGGGATCGAAGGTGCCGCGGTGACCTCCGGCTTCCTGCCCCTGCACGGCGAGCGCGTCCACGCGGGCGTCGAGCGCCTGCAGGGCTTCGGCGCGCGAGGTGACGGTGGCGACGACGGCGATCCCCCTCTGCTGAAACGCCTCGATGACAGCGCTGTCCGGCAGATCGAAGGTGAAGGAGACGACGGCGGGCGCCAGCTCCAGCAGGACGTCCACCTTGTTGTCCCAGTCGTCATCGTCGTGCCGGGGATCCCCCAGCCGGATGCCGAAGCGCTCCGCGTCCGGTGCCAGGGCATCGGCATAGGCGCGCAGCGCTTCGGGGTTGCTGAACGGGGGCTGGGGAACGAACAGGTTAACGCCGAATGGCCGGCCCGTGAGGCTGCGGGTGGTCGCAATCTCCGCCCGCATGGCATCCGCCGTCTTGTAGCCCGCGGCCAGGAAACCAAGTCCGCCGGCTTCGCTCACCGCGGCCGCCAGCCGCGGCGTGGACGGTCCGCCCGCCATGGGCGCCTGGATGACGGGCACCGGCAGGGAAGCGGGATCGAATCGGGACATGGGCTGGTTACTCATGGATTCCTTGTGGTGCCTTGGCGACCCCGGTGGACGCCGCCTGTATGCCAAGCTGCTTGAGGAGTCCCACGATACCCAGGATGGCGGTAGCGGAGCACCCCCAAACACCCGGAAGCCTTCTGGCGCTGGGGGATACGCCCTAGTCCTGTCAGTGCTGGCCGCGGGGTGCCACCTTGTAGGAGCCGCTGATGGCCACGCGGTTAAAAGTGTTGATGGCCATGGCCACCCAGGTGATGGCTGACACCTGCCCCGGCGTCAGGACCGCCACGGCGCTTTCATACTGGCCAACCTTGGAGTGCGAGACGGTCTGGTGTGAAACTCCGGCCAGCGCCGCGACGTCGTAAATAGTGGGCGCCTCGATCGTCCCGCGCCAACTGTTTCCTGCACCATCTTCCTGGCGTCCCTTCACATGCCGTTCCCGCGCAGGCGGGAGGCATCCGGCTCCCAGCCTAAACCCTCCCGGAACACTGGCCCGAGCTCTGGCCGGAGCCGGACTGCCGGAGCCAGGCCAGGGGCGGGTTCAGTAGAGGAAGATGTCGATCCATTCCCGGTTGTGGGCGTGGATCAGCACCAGGAACAGCACGAAGTCGAACAGCAGGTGCACGCTCACGATGTAGGAGAGGGACTTTGTCACCGTGAAGAGCCGGGCCTGGAGCAGCGCGAACGGGAAGATGAAGAACGGCGCCCAGGCGTGGAAGCCGAGCTCCCAAAGGAAGGACGTGAAAAGGACGGCCTGGAGCAGGTTGGCCTGCCAGTCGGGGAGGTGCCGCCGCAGCAGGGTGAAAGCTGTACAGATGAAGAACAGTTCATCCCAGATCCCCAACACATTGGTGCCCAGGAACAGCCGGGCGATGCCATCCACGTCGCTGACGGCCGGCCAGTTGTTGTAGACGCCGGTGCGGATCATGTACACGGGCATCAGCGCGTACCCGATCAGCAGGACGGCGGGCAGGTACCACTTCTCCGCGCGCGTCCACGGCTGTCCCGTCCTGACGGGGAACCGGATGGCATGGTCCTTGGTGATGAACCGGGAGACGGCGTAGGGGATGCCCACCGCCAGGATCATTGCGGTTCCCATCACCGCCATATGTTCGGTGCTGATATCCGTGGTGATGGGCACCAGGCTCATGGCGGTCAGCCCCACGGCGATCAGCGCCAGGTCGATCAGGAGCCGCCGGCTGATGATGCCGGCGAGGACCAGTGCGGCGGCCAGGAGGAGGAAGCCGAAGAGCCTGTCCTCCCGGGCGAACAGCAGGAAGCCCGACGCCGAGACGAGGGCCGCGGGGACCACCGCCAGTGTAGTGCGGGCGGGCTTTCGTGTTTCCGCGCCCTGGAGATCGGCTTGCGCCTGTGATTGCTGCCTCATCACGTCCCTATGCTTCAGTGGCGCTTCCGGTGGATGCTCAAAATTCTACTTGCCGGCCGGGCGCGGGACGAGGTGCGGCGGTTCACCACAGCAGCGTCAGCTCCAGGTCCACGGCGGGCCGGGAGTCCAGCCAGGCGTCAAGCACCGGGCTCAGCCGGGCTTCGGCGCCGGCCAGCCCCAGCCGCGTCGCGTCGGACGATGCCGGCACGTGGTGGTGCCCGTCGTCGGGAGTTCCATGGGAGCATTCCGAGCACAGGAGGCGCATCCCGGACCAGTCATCGGCGCCCATGCCGTGCTGCTCCAGGAGGTCGGAGAGTTCCTGGAGGTCGTCCGGTGTTGCCCCGGCCACCTGGGCCTGCCACGTGGGCAGGCCCGAGTCCTCCAGCCGCAGGAGCTGGTCGAATACCGCCACGTCCTGCCCGCCCAGCCTGCGGAACCCCTTCGGTTCGCCGTCGTGCAGGACGACGTCCCTGAACCGGTGCCCGGATTCGGGCAGCGGGACACTCGCGATGACGGCGTGGGCGGGGCTCCTGCGCCAGCACCAGACCACTTCAGTGGCGCCGGCGGAGGGCAGCACCTGATGGGGAAGGCTTGGCTGGTCCGGATTCAGCCGGACCGGCGCCAGGCCGAAATTGGAGTCGATGGGATCGTAGCCGGTTCCCATGCCCTTAATGCCGTAGGCAGCCCAGGCCCGACGGGCGGTTGCCCAGTCGCCCAAGGCCGTGGAGGCAATTCCCAGGTTCCAGGCGGCGGGGTTGACGCCGTCGAAGTCCGCCGCCTCCACGGGCGTGAAGAGCTCAACGGCCCGGGCGTTGCGTTCCAGGCTTTCAGCCCACTTGCCCAGCGCCTTCGACAGCAGTCCGGCATGGAACCAGGCGTAGAAAGAGTCCGGCGCGAGGCGCAGCATTTCGCCCGCCAGCGCCCTTGCCTTGTCCGTTTCGCCGGCGTCGTCCGCGGCTGTCCAGTCGGACCACACATCCCGGGGCGCACGCTGCTCCCCATGGCCCTGCCATTTGCGAACCGTCACCCGTCCAGTATGCAGGGGCCGCCGGGTGCGCACCATGGCCTTCCGGCCCCCTGTCCGGATAAGGCAACCCGGATTAAGGCAAAGCGTACGACGGCGGGCGGGGGCCGACGTCGTACGCTTTGCCTTCGAAGCGGGTTGCCGCTTAGGCGCCCACCAGGGCGTTGTCCTCGCCGCGCACGCTGAGCGTGAAGGTGTTGGGGCCGCTGCAGGTCACCGCAACCCGGCATGTGGTGGTGTTGTGCCGTGCCGAAAGGTCGCTGATCGCGGAGTCCAGGGTGTGGTGGAGGGAGGCTTTGTCCCAGATCTTCAGGGTCACGGAATCAGTGGCATCGAACGTCATTATTCAACTTCCATTTCTTTGCGGGTGTGGCGGAAGGCGGGAAAGCCCGCCCGGCTGCGGCTAGAGGGCCGGATTCAGGCTGAGGGTGAAGGTGTTCGGGCCGCTGCAGGTCACGGCGATGCTGCCCTTGTCAGTGTTGTGGCGGGCGGAGAGGTCCTCCACAAGCGTGTCCAGCGTGGCGTGGACGGCGGAGCGGTCCCAGATTTTGAGGGTCACGGATTCGGCAGTTTCAAACGTCATTGTTCAGTACTTCCTTGCATTGGTCCGGCCGGTAAAGCCGGAAAGTCGGCCTGCTCGCGCCGTGGGGCGTTCGGCCGCCCGCTGGGCATGCCGGCGCGCCTCATTGCGTCACCAGGATGGGTAAGGGCCGGAACATCATCCTGCCCTGCCCTTCCATGGTGCCGAAAGCGAAAGGGTGCTCTCAACCAAATCGCCGTTTATTGCAAGTGAATCTCATCACGTAGGGACGGGCGCCGCCCCCACTGTTCCCAGCGGGATAACGTGCGGACGGCCTTCGGTGGGTTCGGCCACCACGTGGGCGTCCAGGCCGAACACCTCCAGCAGGCACTCGGGGGTGATGACCTCGGACGGGCTGCCCTGCGCCACGACGGCGCCGTCCTTCATGGCGATGATGTGGTCCGAGTAGCGGGCGGCCAGCGAGATGTCGTGGAGCACCATCACGATGGTCCGGTGGTGCTCGCGGTTCAGCCGGCGGACCAGTTCCAGCACATCCACCTGGTGGGCCAGATCCAGGTACGTGGTGGGCTCGTCCAGCAGCAGGATCCCTGTTTCCTGCGCCAGTGTCATGGAAATCCAGGCCCGTTGCCGCTGTCCGCCCGAAAGGTCCTCCAGGGGTGAATCCGCCAGTCCCAGGATGTCGGTGGCGTCCAAGGCAGCCTCCACCACCCCTTCATCGGCAGCGGAAAACTGCTGGTACCACTTCTGCCGCGGGTGCCTGCCCCGGGAGACGAGGTCCGCCACCGTCAGTCCGGACGGCGCAGTGGGGGCCTGTGGCAGCACGCTGATGCGGGTGGCGATGTGCCGGGTGGAGTGTTCCCGGAGCGGGATGCCGTCCAGCAGTACGTTGCCGGACCGGGGGTTCAGCAGCCTGCCGAGGCCCCTCAGCAAGGTGGACTTGCCGCAGCCGTTGGGCCCGATGATGGAGGTGACCCGGGCATCGGGGACGTCGAGGGTGAGGCCCCTGATGATGTCTGCGCCGTCGTAGCCGAGACTGAGGTCCCGGGCACGGAGGCCCTGTTGCCGGGTGGACATGTTCAACTCAGCCTCCGCTGGTATTTGAGGATCAGGTAGATCAGGAACGGTGCCCCCACCACGGCGGTGGCCACGCCCACCGGCAGCGGTGCGGCGAGGGCATTGGCGGACAGGGTGTCCGCCAGCAGCACGAAGATGGCGCCCACCAGGGCGGACACCCCCACCGAGGGAATCACGGTGGATGCCAGTGCCCGGGCAATCCGGGGACTTGCCAGGGCAACAAACGCCACGGGTCCCGCCGTCACGGTCGCCACCGACGCGAGCAGGACGGCGAGGGCCAGGACAACCAGGCGGACCGCGCCGATCCGGGCACCGAGCCCGACGGCGGTGTCCTCACCCAGGCTGGTGAGCAGCAGCCACCGGCCGCTTAGCATCGCAGCCAGGAGCAGCACTGCAGCACTGAGTGCCATGGGCTGGACGGTTTCCCAGTCCTTTCCATTGAGCGAGCCCATCATCCACGTGAGCGCCTGGGCGGCGCTTGTCACGTCGCCCAGGGTGAGGATCCACGTGGTGAGGCTGGCTGCCAGGCCGGAGATGCCCAGGCCGGCCAGCACCAGCCGGTAGCTGTCCAGCCCGCGCCGGTAGGAGAGCAGGTAGACGGCGACTCCGCTGATAATGCCTGCGGCGAACGCCGCGGCGGGCATGCCCACCGTCGCGGCCAGCCCGCTCAGGCCCGCGTGGCCCCCGCCCGCAATGACCAGCACGGCCACTGCCCCCAGCGAGGCGCCGGCCGTTACTCCCAGCAGGTCCGGACTTGCCAGCGGGTTGCGCGCTAGGGACTGCGTGATGGCGCCGGCGGCGGCCAGGCAGGCTCCCACTACGACGGCGGCCACCATCCGCGGTGCGCGGAACTCCGTTACTGCCAGGTGGATCCGGGTGTTGGAGTCGTCGCCCAGCAGGGCCCGGAGGACGTCCGGGTAGGCCATGGGTGTGCCGCCGAAGGCAACGTGCAGCGCCATGGCGGCCACCGTTGCCAGAACCAACAGGACCGCCACCACCAGCACGCGGACGTTGAAGCGGACGGAAACGGGGCCTGCCCGCAGCGCCCTGATGCCCGTGGGGCTCGGGGAAGTTTTCCGGAGCTGCGCCTTCTGGAGGACGGTCATAGCGTCTGCAGCCTCTTACGCCGGGCGAGGTAGATGAAGAAGGGTGCGCCCACCACGGCAAGGACCACCGCGACCGAGAGTTCGCCGGGCCTGGCGATCAGGCGTCCCGCCGTATCAGCGAGCAGCACCACGGTGGCGCCGGTGAAGAGCGAAACCGGCACCAGCCAGCGGTAGTCCGGGCCGGTGATGGTACGGGTCAGGTGTGGAACCAGGAGTCCGGCGAAGGCGATGGGGCCTGCCAGGGTCACGGCAGTACCGGCAAGGAGGGTGACCGCGCCAATGCCCACGGCGCGTGCCCGCAGCACCGGGATGCCGAGCGAGACGGCGGTGTCCGTTCCCAGCGCCAGGGCGTTCAGGGCGCGGATGTTGAGCAGGGCAAGCAGCACTCCGGCCGCGATGAACGGCCACACCAGCTCGAGGACGCCGGTCCTGCCGGCCAGGGAGCCCACCTGCCAGAACCGCAGGGTGTCCAGGGCATGGTCGTTGAGCAGGACGATTCCGGCCACAAGTCCGGAGCACAACGCAGTGACGGCGGCACCTGCGAGCACCAGCGTCACGGGGGTGGCCCCGTAGCGGGCCGCTGAGCCGATCATGAACACCAGGACGCTGGCGGCGAGGGCACCGGCGAAGGCCAGCAGTGCCTGGGCCAGGGCGGGAAGGTCACCGGCAAGGGCGGTGGCGGCCACGATGGCCAACGCGGCTCCCTGGTTGATCCCTAGCAGGCCGGGGTCCGCCACGGGATTCCGGGTGTGGCCCTGGACCAGGGTTCCCGCCAGGCCGAGGCAGATACCGGCGCAGATTCCCAGCACGGTGCGGGGCCAGCGAAGTTCCCGGACGGTCACGTCCATGACGTCGCCAGTGGGAGTGAACAGGGCGTGCCAGGCTTCCTGCAGCGAGGAGGGCTGCCCTCCGATGCAGATGCTGAGCACGCTGGCCAGGAACAGGGCCAGCACCGAAGCCAGGAACCAGGCGGCCCGGTTCCGGGGAGCCTTCCGCGGCGGGGAAACGGGCGCAACGGCTTCTGCCGGCGCCCGTTCCAGCGTGGGGCCCGGCTCAAGGTTCAGCGTTTTCACATCGGACTTTCTATTACGTCACGGGTTTGTGAGCTATTTCTCCAAATGCTGCTACAGTCTACGGCAGACGCAGGTAAGCCTTACCTAATGCGTCGCACACCCGTTCCGTTTATGAAGGCATCCCCGTGAAAACTCGCATCTCCAGGCAGCTCACTGCTGCCGCCGCCGGCCTGGTCCTCCTGGCCACCGCGGCCTGCGGCTCCCCGGCCGCCACCACCAGCAGCACCGCCACCACCGCCGCTGCCGAAGCCGCCGGATTCCCGCTGACCATGGAGCACACCATGGGCTCCACCACCATCGAAGAGGTCCCGAAGCGCGTGGTTGCGCTTGACCCCAGCTACATCGACGCGGCGCTCCTGCTCGAGGCTGACCTGGTGGGCTACGTGCAGTACCGGCAGGACCCCAAGGCCCCCTTCGCCCCTTACCTCGGCGACGTTGCCGACGCCACCAAGGATGCGGTGAACGTTGGAACCCTGGCCGAACCCAACCTGGAAAAGATCCTGGAACTGCAGCCGGACCTGATCGTGTCCGCGAAGGTCCGCCACGAGGCGCTCTACTCGCAGCTGTCCAAGATCGCGCCCACCATCTTCTCCGTGAGCACCGGTCCCACCTGGAAGGAGAACGTTGTTTTCCTCGGTGAGGCACTGGGCAAGAAGGCCAAAGCCGAGGAACTGGTCAAGGCGTACGAGGACCGTGCGGCAAAGGTCGGCGCCGAGATCCTGGCAAAGAAGCCGGACGCCACCTACTCGCTGATCCGCTTCACCGGCGGTGACACCGCACGCCTGTACTCCTCGAATTCCTTCATCGGCGAGATCATGGCGGACATGAACATCCCGCGGCCCAAGGACCAGCCGGACAGCGACAAGGAGATCTTCGTCCCGCTCTCCGCCGAGCAGATCCTGCAGGGCGACGCCGGCCTGGTGATGGTCAGCGCCTTCACCCCCGCCGGCGCCGAGGGCGACAAGGCCCGCGCACAGCAGGAGGCCTTCCAGTCCAACCCGCTGTGGCAGCGCCTCCAGGGCGAGGTCAAGAACGTTGACGACGCCACGTTCCTGGCGTCGGTCAGCATCCAGGGCGCCCACGCCGTGATCACCGAGCTGGCCAACCACTACGGCGTGGATCCCCAGCTGCCGTAAGGCCCCTGATGGCTGCTTCAGCACCGGTTTCCGGGCACCCTGTGCGGGTGTTCGAAGCAGTGGTGGCGGAATTGCGGGACCTGTCCCCGCACTTCCGCCCTCCGGCACCAACGCCGGATACCCCTCTATGCCTGGGTGGGCGCCGAAGCGGCAACGGTCAAATCCCTCCGCCGGTGCCTCACGGATTCGAGCGTGGACCCCAGGGCGTCGGAGTTCCGGGGCTACTGGAGTCTTGGCAAGGCCGGCTCGGGCGTCAACGGGATTCCCGTGCCCAAGCCCTGAACCACCGGAACTGTTCGTCGAAGCAGGCAGGGCGGGTTCCCTTGAGCCCACAAAGGGGCGGCGCCTTTTCCCGGCGGACAGTAAGATGGGCCCATGTCGACTTCCGCGGATAACGAGTCAGTACTGCAGCTGCAGGAAGTCCTGGTGGGCGCAGAGAACGCGGTGGAATTCCTCTCCGGACTTTCCGGGTTGGCGGCAGCCGCGGTATCGGAAGCGGCCAACGACCAGATTGAATGCGCGGTCACCCTCAAGCTGCGGCGCAGGCCTGCCACGGCTGCCGGGAGCAGTCCGCGGGCCGTGGAGCTTGACCGTATAGAGCAGGCGTTGGGCGATGGTCCTTGCATCAAAGCACTGCGCGAGATGTCCCCGGTGATAATCGATGACGTTTCCGAGGACCCCCGGTGGCCGGAGTTGAACCAGAAGTTCAAGGAGCACGGCGTGCACAGCAGTTTGGGGGTGCCGCTGGAAATCAGCGGGGACTCCCGTGCGGCCCTCAACTTCTTTGCTGCGAAACCGCGCGCCTTCAACGCGGACGTCTATGACAAGGCTTTGGGATTCGCCGCCGCCGCCCACAACACACTGAATCTCTCCGTCCGGATCAACACTGCCCAGAACCGGGCGGAGGACCTCGAGGCAGCCTTGCAGAGCAGGACCGCAATCAATCTGGCCTGCGGTGTCATCATGGCGCAGAACCGCTGCTCCCAGGCCGAAGCCATGGACATTCTTACCAAGGTCTCCAGCAACCGGAACCGCAAGCTGCGTGACGTTGCCGCCGAACTGATCGAACAACTGTCCGGCGACAGCATCCAGACCCACTTCGACGGGTAGCCGCAGCCCGCTGTCAGCCCGCCCGCAGGACAGAAACGACGGCGGATCCGCCGGCCGCGTTTGCGTCGCCTGACCCACGTCCCCGCACATCCCAGCAATTGCCGCTGCCGATCACCTCGAAGTCCTCCGAGCCCGCCGCGGGCAGGATGAGGGCCGTGCTTTCGTCAATGGCAACAGTCCTCGCCACCAGGCCTGCCGCCACGGCACCGACAGCCCGTCCAAGTGTTCCGGCCTGCGCCGCATGGACGTCCACGGAAAAGGGGGCAAGGCCAAGACCCTCGCGGATGTCCAGCGCGTCCAGTCCTTCCGAGCACTCTTCACCGCACACCTCGATGCCATGCACCCGGTAGCCGCCGATCAGCGCCCGGTCCGGCGCCACCATGGTGCCCGCGGAAAAGCCAAGGTAGGAAGCGCCGCCGGCAACAATGCGGGTAAGTGCCGGCATCGCGGGATCAAGACCCGCCAGGTAGGCCGGCGTCAGTCCGCCGCCCACCACCACCGCATCCACGCCGTCGAACAGCGCCGGGTCCGCGGTCCGCAGCTCGCCAAGGAGCACCGGAACCAGTTCGAACGGCAGCCGTGCACGCAGCGGCTCAACATACTCGGCCAGTCGGCCGGCGGGGTTGCGGGCCTGGTCATGGACCACCACGGCAATCCTCGCGGAGCGGGCAGCGCCCGATTTCTGTGACACTTCCGCGGCAAAGCGGTCAAACACTTCTGGAAAGGCCAACGGGTCCGGCCCGGCACCGGCGAGGAAAATGCTCATGGGCTTCAACCTACCCGCCGGGCGGTGTGGGGACGGCGCAAAAGAGGGGGAAAAGCCTCTTGACCCGCGCCCCGGACGGGAATATCGTACAACCAAATGGTTGTAGATCAGCTCCGTGATTCCGAACTGGACCGCCTCTTCCAGGCGTTCGCCGATTCCACCCGCCGGGACATTGTTCGGCGCGTGACAGTGGGCGAGTATTCCGTCTCGGGTCTCGCGGCCCTCTACGCCATGAGTTTCGCCGCAGTCCAGAAGCATGTGGCGGTGTTGGAGCGCGCTTCCCTGGTCACCAAGGAAAAGCGCGGAAGGGAGCAGATTGTGCGGGGTGACCATGATGGCCTGCAGAAAGCCCGGCGGCTGCTCGACGAATACGAACAAATCTGGCGGCAGCGTGCCGCCCGGATGGCCCACATTCTCACTGAAGGTTAGGAAGGCATCGCCATGACAGTCATCAGTATGGACAAGAATCCCGAGGCCCTGAGCATGACGCTCGTTGCCGAGTTTGATGCCGGCGTGGATCGGGTCTGGCAGCTCTGGGAGGACCCGCGCCAGCTTGAGCGCTGGTGGGGTCCGCCCACGTACCCGGCCACGTTCCACAAGCACGAGTTCGTGCCGGGCGGCAAAGCCAACTACTACATGACAAGCCCCGAGGGGGAGAAGTTCCACGGCTGGTGGGAGTTCACCGCCATCGAAGCGCCGCGGCAGCTGGAATACAACGACGGCTTCGCGGACAGCGACGGCAACCCCACTGGCGAGCATGGCACCTCGCACGCCCTGGTCACGATTGAACCGCTGGGCGAGCGGACCCGGATGACCATCCTGTCCACGTTCGAGTCCGAAGAACAGCTGGAACAGATGGTGGCCATGGGCATGATGGAGGGCATGAGGGAAGCAGCCGGCCAGATCGATGCGATCCTCGCCGAGCACGCCAACGCCTGACGAAAGGAAAGCGTACGACGGCGGGACCTCCCGCCGTCGTACGCTATGCCTTGGGTGCCGCCTGCTTTGGCGCGGCGGCGGCGAAAACCAGGAGCGAACTGGTGGCGGTGGCCAGCAGGCCGCCGTCCGGAGCGAAGACGCGGCCCTCGGCAAAGATGACCCGGGACCCCGACTTCACCACCGATCCTTCGGCGCGCAGGACGGCATGCTGCAGCGTGATGGGGCGCAGATAGCTGATCGAGAGGTCAATGGACGTGTAGCCGAAGCCGGCAGCCAGCGTGCTGTGCGCCGCGCACCCCACCACGGTGTCCAGCAGGGTGCACGCCAGGCCGCCGTGCACCACACCCAGCGGGTTGTAGTGTGCCTCGGCCGGCCGGCACTCGAACTCCACCCGCCCATGTTCAACCGACACCAGGCGCAGGTTCATCAGCGAAGCCATGGGCGGTCGCGGAATGCTGCCGTCCCGCATGCCGGACAGGAAGTCCAGCCCGGACATGGTCGGCAGGTGCGCCAGACCCACTCTCGGATCCGTCCAGCTGAAAGTCTCCGAGCGTTCCGCCTGCCCGCTGGTGTCCATGGGCTTCTCCTCCGCCGTGGCCGCGTTTGTGTGCCAGCTTAGGCGCTGCCCGGGTTAGCCGGCAGGGCGTTCGGCCCTCTCCTGCCATCCCGTCCAGCGCACCATCGCGGGGAACCCTGCAGTAGTGCAGTTCGCCGGACACCGGAATTGCCTGCTGCCCACTCAGGTCGACGTAGCGGCTGGTGATCCGGAACCTTTCGTGGTGGTCCTCCGTGTTGCTCATTGCAGGCAGGGTGAGCGGTGGGTAGCGCTTTCTTGTGCTGTAGCTCAGGAGGCGTTGAACCGTCCGAGGGGCTTCGAAATACTTGAAGAAGGGCGTTGAAGGGCGGTGGACAGGGTGAGCAGCGGGTCAGGAGAATTCCGGAAGCGGCTGGAGCGTGCCGCCGAGGTGCGGTCCTACCGGGGAGCCGGCATCAGCGCCGAAGAGGAAGCAGCCCTTGCTGCCCTTGAAGCCAAGGAACGGGAGAAGCGCCGCAAGGTGGGCGATGCCGCCAGGGCGGACTACCTGATTCGCGACGCCATGGCCCAGGGCAAGTTCGACAACCTCAAGTACGCCGGCAAGCCCATCCCGGGGCTGGGTGAATCCTATGACCCCGACTGGTGGGTCAAGGGCCTGCTACAGCGCGAGAACATCAGCGGCCTCGGCCCGCCGGCCATCCTCCTGCGCACTGAGGACGCGGAGCTGGACGCCAAGCTTGACGCCCAGTACACCGAACAGCAGGTCCGCGACATCCTGCAGGACTTCAACCGCCGGGTGGTCGATGCGCGGCGGCAGCTGCAGGGCGGGCCGCCGGTCATCACCAAGCTCCGGGATGTCGAGGAGGAAGTGGTCCGCTGGCGGCAGCGGCGGGCCTCCCGGACCGTCGAGCCACCGCCGGCGCCTGAAGCGCCGCGTTCGTGGTGGCAGAAGCTGTGGAAGGGCGCGGGTTAGGCAGTCCGCTCGAACAGCTCGCAGAGGGCGTTGTAGTAGCGCCCGGTCTGCCCCTTGTGGACCAGCCCAATCCGGGTGCACACCCTCTGTGAGGCAGTGTTGGCCGGCGCCGTGACTGCCACTACCTTCTGCAGGCCGCTTTCAAAGGCGTAGGCGAGGACCGCGGCCGCCGCCTCGCTCGCGTAGCCGTTGCCCCAGAAACCGGGGTGGAAGTGCCAGCCGATCTCAGTGTCCCCGGAAGGCTGCAGGGGAAGGGAGCCGCCCGACGCCGGGATGGACTTCAGGAGCAGCGTGCCGGCCAACTCCCCGGTGTCTTTGATTTGAACGGCCCAGACTCCATGGACGGGGTAGTCCATCGCCCGCCACACGCGGATCCGTTCCTCCGCCTGCGCCAGGTCCGTCATGACCTGGGGCGGATTGCCGATGAACTGCTGCACCTCCCAGCGCGAGTAGAGATCCAGCACAAAAGTGGCATCCGCCGGCCCCCACTGGCGGAGGACCAGCCGCTCAGTTTCGAGGCTCTTCACGCCGTTCATTGTTGCAGGCCGGGCCCTCAGGATGACTGAGGCTTGGCGTGGAATCAGGGCTTGGGTGTCGGATTTGGTCCGATCATCGATGGGGGAGGGCCAGGGAAGGGCGCTGCCGGGTACAGCGGCGCCACCTTCAGCATGTAGTTGGCCCACTGTGGTCCTGCGATCATGTAGCCGTCGAGCCGGGGGTAGAACGTCCCGTTGATGGTGACGTTCTGGCCGGGGCGCTTCTGGCTTTCCAGGGGGTCTCCGAAGAAGGATGCGGTGGATAGTCCAGTGGTGTAGCCGACGATCCAGGTGGCCCCGTTGTTGTTGGACGTTCCGGTCTTGGCGGCCGTGGGCCACTTGTCATGGACCTTGGGATTGATCCAGAAACCCGATCCCTTTACCAGCACGTCCTGCAGCACCGAATTGACGCCCCGCGCTACGTCGGGCTTCACGGCATCCCGGCACTCGACATTCTGCGCCGGCAGCTTGCCGCCGGCGGCATCCGTGATCTCCACCAGCGCGATCGGGGTGCAGTAGCGGCCGTCATTGGCGAAGGTCGCGAAAGCGTTCGCCATATGCAGCGGAGCCACGTTGGTGGCACCGAGCAGGTTGCCCAGCTGGTGCATGTTGATCGGTGACCCGTCCAGCCCGTTGTGCAGGCCCACGCTGTCCACCATCTTCTGGATGCCGCAGAAATCCAGCTGCGTGGCTGATGCGAAGGTGGCCGTGTTGATGGAGTTGTACAGGCCGTAGTTGATGGCCATCTTCCGGTAGAAGCCCTCTTCGGCGTTCTGCAGGTCATCCGCGGCGCCCAGTTCAGGGTTGTTCTGCGCCGTACTGTAGGCACCCAGCACCTTGCCGCAGCTCGACCGCCACGGGAAGCCCAACGGGTAGACGCGGCGTGAGGCGTCCACCTCCGCGGTGAGCGGCTTGCCCTCGTTCAGCCACTGGGCGAACGTGAACGGCTTCATGGTGGAACCCGTCTGGAACCCGCCCGCACCGTTCAGGTTGTTGCCCTGGGGGTCCTTGGCGTCCACATTGAAGTTCAGGTGGGTGTCGAACTTTCCCGGCTCTGCCAGGAACACCGTGTTCTGGGCCATTGCGAGGATCTTGCCGGTTCCCGGCTGGACCGTGACCAGCGCGGCGCCCCACCGGTCGGGGTTGGCCCCGGCGGTGCCGTCCACCTGCGCCTGGGCAGCGGCCTGCAACCGGCTGTCCAGGGTGGTGATGATGGTCAGGCCCCCGCGGTACAGTTTGCGCTGGCGTTCGGCCTCGTTCTGCCCGAACGCAGGATTGTTCAGGATCAGGTGCGAAATGTAGTCGCAGAAGTACGGGGCCATGGTGGCGTTCGCGCAGCCCTGTCGCTCCGGACTGATCTTGAGTTCAATCGGGGTGGCAACCGCCTGGTCGTGCTCAGCCGGGGTGATCATGCCGAGGTTGCGCATCTCGCCCAAAACCTGGTTGCGGCGGGCCATGGAATTGTCCGGGTTGAGCGCCGGGTTATAGAACGTGGGACTGTTCACCAGCCCGGCCAGCAGGGCCGCCTGGGGGAGGTTAAGGTCCTTGGCGGTGGTGCTGAAGAAATAGCGCGCGGCGGCCTCAACACCGTAGGCGTCACTGTTGAAGAACACGATGTTCAGGTAGCCCTCAAGGATCTGCTCCTTGCTGAACTTCTTCTCCAGGGCTATGGCCAGCTTCATCTCGCGCAGCTTGTCGCCCATGTCCTTCTGGCCGCTGAGGACCACCTCGTCGGGCCGGTCCTGGGACACCCGCGACTCGTTGATGACATTGGTGACGTACTGCTGGGTGATGGTTGAAGCACCTTGCTGGTCGCCCTTAGTCAGGTTGGCCACCACAGCCCGGAGGATGCCCTGCGGGTCCACGCCGGCGTGGTCGTAGAACCTGCTGTCCTCGATGGCGATGACGGCGTCCTTGATGTACGGCGACATCTGGTCCAGCGGGATCCGGACCCGGTTCTCCGCATAGAACGTGGCAATCGGCTGGCCGTCGGAGGTCAGCACCTTGGTGGATTGCGACGGCGGCTCCACGGTCAGTTCCTCGGGCAGGCTTTCAAAGAACCCGATGGAGTTGCTGACGCCGAATCCTGCGGCAGCTACTGCCGGGACCACCAGGCTCGCCACCAGGACACCGCACATGGCAGACGCGGCCAGGAACCCCAGGAGTCGTCCCACGGCACTGCCGTTACCGCGCCTGCGCTTCCTTCTTTTCACCATTTTTCAGCCCTCGGAGCTTGGAGGTGTGAAAAGACTACGCCCGGGTAAGGGGGTCTTCCAGAGCCCGGCAGGTCAGGATTTGGTCACACTTCTCCATTGACGTGTCGATAGTTACCGACATATCGTTAACTATCGCTGAATTGGTCAGTGAAGATAATGATTCTTTGAAAGGACGAGCCACCATGAAAGGCATTGCCGACGAAAAATTCCCCCACCGCGATGTGGGCCGGGGCAGGTTTGAGCGGGGTAGGGGCCGCCGCGGGCCGCACGGCCACCGCGGCGGCGGATTTGGCCCGGTCTTTGGATCCGGTTTCGGCCCGGGCTTCGGTCCGGGATTTGGCCGCGGCTCGAGGCGGGCAAACCGCGGTGATGTCCGCGCAGCCATCCTCTCGCTCCTGGCCGAATCGCCGTCGAATGGTTACGGCTTGATCAAGACCATCGCCGAAAAGACGGACGGCGCGTGGCGCCCGAGCCCCGGTTCCATCTACCCGACGCTGCAGCAGCTCGTGGACGAGGGCCTCATCGAGCCGCTGAGTGAAGGGCGCGGCACCGAGTTTGCCCTGGCCGACGCCGGCAGGGCCTACGTTGCAGAGCACGCCGAGGAGATGGAGAACGCATGGAATGCCGGTCCGGACAGCTCGGACCGGGAATTCCACCAGAGCATCGGCAAGCTGATGGGCGTTATCCACCAGTTCCGCAGCGGCGTCTCGGAGGAGCAGCGTGCAGCGGCGATCGAAAAGCTGGATGAAACCCGCCGTGCCCTGTACAAAATCCTGGCGGACTAGGTAGGGAAGCCCGGCGGCGCCGACACCCTAGGCGAACGCATCCTCCTTGGCCCGCCGGATAACAGCGTCCTTGGTTGTGCCATGAAGTTCGGCAGAACCGGGCCGCAGCGGGTTGAACCCGGCGCCCAGCTCACCGAAGGCGTAGGCGCTCTCTGCGTGCTCGGACAGGTCCACGCCGGCAGTCTCCGCTTCGTGGCTGACCCGGAACCCCATGGTCTTGTTGATGGCCCGGCCGATGACCAAGGTGCCGAGTCCGGAGAGCAGCATGGTGACGACGACGGCCGCCGTCTGGGCAACGAGCTGCTGGACGCCGCCGCCGTAGAAGAGCCCGCCGCCCTGGCCGTCAACGGGCAGGGCAATGAAGCCAAGGGCCAAGGTGCCGATCAGCCCGGCACCGAGGTGGACGCCCACTACATCCAGGGAGTCATCCAGTCCGAACCGGTACTTGAGGTCAACGAAGACGGCGCAGGCCGCACCGGCCACCAGGCCCAGGCCGATTGCGGCCACCGGGCTGATGTTGGCGCAGGACGGGGTGATGGCCACAAGTCCGGCCACCACACCTGATGCCGCCCCCACGGATGTGGGGTGGCCGTGCCGGATCTTTTCCGTGACCAACCAGCTGAGCATGGCCGCGGCCGGGGTCACCAGCGTGTTGACCCAGATCAGGCCTGCCTGTTCGGCCGTGGTGGCAGCGCCGCCGTTGAAACCGAACCAGCCGAACCAGAGGATGGCCGCACCCAGCATGATGAAGGGCACGTTGTGCGGGCGGTGGTTCGGGTCCTTGGCGAAGCCGTGCCGCTGCCCGACGATGAGGGCGAGGACCAGGGCCGCTGTTCCGGAGCTGATCTCCACCACGGCGCCGCCGGCGAAATCAATGACCTGGCCGAAGACCGCGGTGAGGGCGCCGCCAGGGCTCAGGAGCCCGCCGCCCCAGATCATGTAGGCGAGGGGGCAGTAGACCACCGTGATCCAGAGCGGCACGAAAAACGCCCAAGCGCCGAACTTCGCCCGGTCGGCAATGGCGCCGCTGATCAGGGCCACGGTAATGATGGCGAACGTGGAGCTGAAGCCGGCCTTGATCAGGTCCGGGGAGCCCATCAGGTTCTGGAGCCCGAAGCTGGTGAAGGGGTTTCCGAAGAGGCCCAGCACGCCGTCGCCGGTGGTCATCGAGTAGCCCCACAGCACCCACACCACCCCGACGATGCCGGCGGAGATGAAGCTCATCATGATCATGTTGAGGGCGGCTTTGGCGCGCGTCATGCCGCCGTAGAAGAGACCCAGTCCCGGAGTCATCAGCAGTACCATCGCGGCCGACATCATCAACCAGACGTGTTGGGCAGAAATTTCCACCGGCGGTCCCTTCGCACAAGATCCTCCCGGGACGATTCTGACGTCCCGGCAATTCCCCCGGGGACCAATCTTTCGTTGCCTGTGTTTCGGTTACTGCCCTGGAAAGTTGCGGCGAGGTTACGCAATCCGCTTCGGCGTGAAGTTCGCGTGTCGAAGATGTTTCAGCTGTGTTAACGGGCACCCTCCCGGTCTGCGCCGGGAATGAGGTGGGCGGCTCTCGCGCCCCGGAATGGCGGGGAAGGTCCGGGGGAAAAGGTGAGGAACGCCGTCGTATGCTTCCGCCGCCACGTTTCCTGGCCGTGAACGGCGGCTCACTGCCGTGGGCTAGAACTGCCGGGCGTTGGTGAGGACCGGGAGCTTGGCGCGTACGTCCTCAACCGTGGAGGGATCGATGTCCACGACGGCGAGTTCTGGCCTGCCACCAAGCGATGCCAGGGTGGAGCCCAGCGGGGAGATGACGGCGCTGTGGCCGATTCCGGTGGGGGCGCTGCCGGCCGGTCCTGCGCCGGTGGTCTCGGGGTCGCCCTGGCCGCAGGCCACCACGAAGGTGGTGCTGTCCAGTGCCCGGGCGCGGACCAGGAGGTCCCACTGTTCCGCCTTGCCTTCACCGGCACCCCAGGAGGCGCACACGATATTCACCTGGGCGCCGGCCTTCGCATTGGCCGTAAACAGGGCCGGGAACCGGACGTCGTAGCACGTGGCCAGGCCGAAGACGGTTCCGTCCACCTCGAACGTGACGGGGCTTTCCCCGGCGTCCACAGTCTTGGATTCGGTGAAGCCGAAGGCGTCGAAGAGGTGGACCTTGTCATAGGACGTGTCCACGCCGGGGCCGGTCACCAGCAGGGTATTGCGGACCCGGCCGTCTTTCCCGGGGGTGAACATCCCCGCCACAATCACAATCTGGAGTTCCCTGGCGATACCCCTGACCTTGTCGGCCCACGGGCCGTCCAGCGGTTCCGCAATGTCCTTCAGGGAGTGACCAAAGGCCCGCATCGCCGCCTCGGGGAAGACCACTAGTTCCGCGCCGGCCGCCTTGGCCTGTGCGGCATAGTCCCGGATCAGCTCCAGGTTGGCCGCCGGATCGGCGCTGCTGATGATCTGGGCGACTGCAAGACGCATGGAAGAACTCCAATCTGGTGCCGCAGGCAGGTGCGCCGAGCGGGGGGACATTCCCAGCTTATCGAGCTACTGCTTGTAGCCCTCCACCTCGCTGACGGGCCTCGGTTCGGCCTCATTGGGGTTCTCCCCGGAGTCCGACTTCGCCCTGCGCTGGCGCAGCAGGTCCCAGCACTGGTCCAGGCTTTCCTCCACCTGCCTGAGCCGGGCCTGGTCCGGCACTTGCCCGTCACCGGCTGCCTCGCGGAGGGAATGCTCCTCCTCCACCAGGGCCTGGATGCGCGCCAAAATGTCCTGATCGTTCATCATTCCCTCTTTCCCTTGCCTGTCCCTCCGGTCCCCTCAGGGTACGTAGTCGCTGCAGAACCCACCACCCCCTGCGCGGTACCATCAGGTTCATGCCCACTGTGCTTGATATGGCCGGTCCAATCCTGGAAATGCTCACCTGGATGTGCCTGCCCACCGGCCTGGGCCTGCTGTTCTACACCGGATTCCTCCGCCGCTTCGTGCACCCCTGGGCAGTGGCCGACGCCGTGGTGTACTCGGACAGCACCGGCGTGGGTTTCCGCTGGCTGGACCGGAAGCAGCAGATGCACCGGGCACCCATGTCGCCCCATGACATCAAGCACCTAACCGAGGGCGATACGCTGCCCATTTACTACCATCCCAAGCGTCCCACCCAGTGGCAGACCGTGGAGCCGGAGGACGCTGGCCGGACGGCTGCGGTGCTGGGGCGTGTGCTGAGCGGCATCGGGGCCGTGGCCCTGCTGGCCGGTTTTGTCCTGCCGATGTTCTGAGAGCCCGACGGCCGGCAGCTAAGCGGCGAGGACCACGCCGATGCCCAGGCCGCCCAGCACAACCCCCGCGAAAGCCGTCCACAGCACCGCGGCGATGTCGGCGTCGACACGTTCCCGGGCTATGCCGCGGGAGCTGGTGCTGTAGCGCCGGCGCTGGGTGAGGTAGATGGCCAGAGCGGCAGCCGAGGAAACGGCGAACAGCAGCAGGATGGGGAAGCCGTGCACCGGAAGCCAGCGCAGGAAAATCGCGCTGACCGTTACCAGCGCCATCATGGTGCGGCCCCACGCAAGGCTGGTTCGTTCAGGCTGCAGGCCCGGATCACCGTGGGGACCGGGGCGGGAACGTGCCATCGGTCAGCGCCAGAGGATGAAGACAAGCACGACGGCGGCCGCCAGGGCGCCTGCCCCGGCAAGCAGCGGCACAATGAGGGGCAGCGGCAGGGGTGCTTTGTTGCGCATGCTCCGTTCCACCCGGAGCCACCGAACGGCCGCCCCCGCGCTGAGCAGCATGCCCAACAGCAGCAGGACTACGGCCAGGCCCTTGCGGACCGGCTCCACGAACAGGTCGGCGGTGAACGCCTCAATGGCGATCCCGCCCGCCAGCAGCGCCAGGGATGTGCGGATCCAGGCAAGGAAGGTGCGCTCGTTGGCGAGGGTGAACCGGGGGTCCGGTTCCTCCCCGCCCGGCAGCAGCCGCTCCGCGATCTTTCCGCGCGGCGGCGGCGTAGGTTCGCTGGATGCCGGCTGGGAGTTGGTCACGGTGCCAGTTTAGGCGGCGGCCGGACCTCCTTTAACTGCCGCTCCTAACTGCCGCCCCGTGGTGCGAACATGATCACGGCCACGCCCAGCAGGCAGATGAGGGAACCGGCGATGTCCCAGCGGTCGGGCCGGAAACCGTCGAAGACCATGCCCCAGACGAGGGAACCGGCAACGAACACGCCCCCGTAGGCTGCCAGGATCCGGCCGAAGTGGGCGTCCGGCTGCAAGGTGGCCACAAAGCCGTAAGCGCCCAGGGCGATGACGCCCAGCCCTGCCCACCACCAGTCCTTGCCTTCCCGCACGGATTGCCACACAAGCCAGGCCCCGCCAATTTCCGCTGCGGCGGCCAGTGCGAACAGCAGGACGGCCTTGCCGATGGTCAATGTCGTGTCAGGAGTACCCACGCAGCAATCATGCCAGCCGGGAACGCCGCCGGGGTCCCGGAGGTTGGGGACAGGTATGGAGCGCATTGGATTCTTGTCATTCGGCCACTGGGGTCCCGGCCAGGGCTCCCTCACAAGGACCGCGGGTGAGGCGCTGCTCCAAGGCATCGAACTGGCCGTGGCCGCGGAGGAGCTTGGTGTGGACGGCGCGTTCTTCCGCGTCCACCACTTCGCCCGCCAGCAGGCCTCCCCGTTCCCGCTGCTGTCCGCCATCGCGGCCCGCACCAGCCGGATTCAAATCGGCACCGGGGTCATCGACATGCGCTACGAAAACCCCCTTTACATGGCAGAAGAGGCCGCAGCCGCCGACCTGATCAGCGGCGGCCGGCTCCAGCTGGGCATCAGCCGGGGATCACCCGAGCCGGCCCGGCAGGGCGCAGCAGCCTTCGGCTACGTGCCGCAACCGGGTGAAACCGACGCCGATATGGCCCGGCGGCACACGGCCCTTTTCCGGAAGGCGATCAGCGGCGCCGGTGTGGCAGAGGCTGATCCGCGGTACGCCGGCGGTGCCACGGGACTGCTGCCGGTCCAGCCCCAGTCGCCCGGCCTCGCCGAACGCATCTGGTGGGGAGCAGGAAGCCGCAAGACCGCCGTCTGGGCTGCGGAGCAGGGCATGAACCTGATGAGTTCCACCCTGCTGACCGAGGACACCGGCATTCCGTTCCACGAACTGCAGGCCGAGCAGATCCGGCTGTTCCGGGATGCGTGGGCCGCGGCCGCCCACCGGCACGAGCCCCGGATCTCCGTCAGCCGCAGCGTGCTGCCCATCGTGGATGCCGAGGACAGCCGCTACTTCGCGGGCAGCGCCCTGCGGGACAGCCGGGACCAGGTGGGGATCATCGACGGACTCACCGCCAGGTTCGGCAAGAGCTATGTGGGCGAACCCGACCAGCTGGCAGAAGAACTGGCCGCAGACACCGCCGTCCAGGCAGCGGACACCCTGCTGCTGACGGTCCCCAACCAGCTGGGCGTGGAGTTCAACGCCAAACTTCTGAATAACGTGGCCAGGCACATCGCCCCGGCGCTGGGATGGAGCCCCTCCCGCTCCTGACCGGCCGTAATCTCTCCCGGTTGGCACGTAATGTCCGCCCGCCAGAGCCTCGCCAGGGTATATACTAAGCATGCTTACGATAAACGCGGGAACCGTCTGCGCACGCCAACCGTTACTCTTAGAGTGCGGCTTGGGGGCTTAGCGCCCCTTTTACAGCGTGACTGCGGAACGGTCATATGACGGAGAGAGAGAAATATGGCTCGCGCCGCTCTAGGCTTAATCGCATGATCCGGCTAAGACAGCTGGCCCAGGCGGCCTCAGTACTCACCACGCCCCTGGCGCCCGAGGACATCCTTGCCCTGTTCAACCCGGTGTACTCCGCCCGGCAGCTGCGCGGGGTGGTTACGCGCGTGGTGCAGGAAACCGCGCAGTCGGCCACCATCTTCTTCCGGCCCGGCCGCGGCTGGCACTCCCACCTCGCGGGGCAGTGGGCGCGTATCGGCGTCGAACTCAACGGCGTGCGGCACTGGCGCTCCTACTCCCTCAGCGCTCCCGCCGGCAAGGACCCGGCCATCACCGTCACGGACGTGGGCGCCGTGTCCGGAACGTTGGTGCGCACCACGCGTCCCGGCGATGTCCTCTTCCTGGCACCGCCGCAGGGCGACTTCGTGCTCCCGGAGCACCCGCGGCCCCTGCTGATGGTCACAGCGGGCAGCGGCATCACTCCGGTGATGTCCATGATCCGCACGCTTGTTCCGCGGCGCCCGGATGCCGACGTCGTGCTGGTCCACTCGGCCAAGACGCCCGGCGACAGCCTGTTCCGTGAGGAACTTGCCGAGCTTGCCGACCAGTTCCCCAACTTCAGGCTGGCCCACTGGTTCACCGGTGAGCAGGGGCGCATGGACCTCACCAGCACAGACCAGCTGGACGAGCTCTGCCCGGACTGGAGGGAACGCGCGGCCTACGCCTGCGGGCCGGACAGCTTCCTGGATGACGCCGAAGCGCTCTGGAAGCGGGCAGCGCTCACCACCGCGGCGCCCGGCTCCGAGATAGCCGTGGCCGGTAGTGCAGGCAACCTGATGATCGAACGGTTCAACACCACGTTCAATGTCGGTGTAGGACATGACGGCGGCTTGGTCACCTTCGAAACGTCCGACCGGGAAGTGGAAGCCGACGGCGACACCCCCCTCCTGGACGTGGGCGAGGACGCCGGAATCCTGATGCCCAGCGGCTGCCGGATGGGCATCTGCCACAGCTGCCTCACCCCGCTCCGGGCCGGCCAGGTCCGCGACCTCCGCACCGGGGAAGTCCACGGCGAACCCGGCCAACTGATCCAAACGTGTGTCTCGGCAGCCGCCGGACCCGTCAACCTCGAACTCTGAGGAGCATCACGGTATGTCTGTAATTTCACCCAGCAAAGCCACTCCCTCGTCCACCCAGGGCAGCGCCGCCGGCGGGTCCAGGACGCGCCCCGGAAAGCTGGCTGAGTCCGGCAGCCCCACCGTCCGGCCGCCTGCAGCGGCGCACCTGAGCGACGAGCAGGTAGCCGAGCTGGGCCGTGAACTCGACGCCATCCGCGACGAAATCCTGGCCAAGCGCGGCGCCGAAGACGCGGCCTACATCCGCCGGATGATCAAGATCCAGCGCGGACTCGAAATCTCCGGCCGCGCCGCGCTGCTGGTCAGCAAGAACAAGGCCGCCTGGGTCACCGGCACCACCCTGCTCAGCCTCGCCAAGATCCTGGAGAACATGGAGCTGGGCCACAACATCCTCCACGGCCAGTGGGACTGGATGCGCGATCCGGACATCCACTCCACCACCTGGGAATGGGACTTCGTCACCCCCTCGCGCTCCTGGCAGCACACCCACAACGACCTGCACCACCGCTGGACCAACGTGGTGGGCAAGGACAACGACGTCGGATACAACCTCCTGCGCATGGACGAAGCCCAGCCGTGGAAGCCCATCAACCTGGCCAACCCGCTGTTCAACGCCATCCTGGCACCGGTCTTCGAGTGGGGCATCGCCATCTACGACCTCGAACTGACCGAGTATAAGGAAGGCACCAAGTCCAAGGAAGCCCTGCTCAAGGACCTCAAGGCTTTGGGCAAGAAGGTGGTCACGCAGTTCACCAAGGACTACGCGGCCACCCCTGCCGTGGCAATGCTGACCGGTTCCGGGAAACAGGCCCTCTACGGCACCATCACAGCCAACGCCATCCGCAACGTCTGGGCTCATGCGGTGATCTTCTGCGGCCACTTCCCCGAAGGTACCGACACCTTCACTGAGGAAATGGTGGAAGGCGAAACCCGCGGCGACTGGTACGTCCGCCAGATGATCGGCTCGGCCAACATCTCGGGCTCCAAGTTCATGCACATCATGACCGGCAACCTGTCACACCAGATCGAGCACCACCTGTTCCCGGACCTGCCCTCCAGCCGGTATGCAGAGGTGGCTCCGCGCGTCCGCGAAATCTGCCAGCGCTACGGGCTGAAGTACACCACCGGACCGCTGATCAAGCAGGTGGGCTCTTCCTGGGCCAAGGTGTTCAAGCTGGCACTGCCGGGCAAAACCGCCAAGGCCTGACCGTAACCCGGGCCTGATTTCCTTATTGCCGCAGGCTGGGCGACAGGACCATGTCGTCCAGCTTAGGCAGGGCCTGCCGCAGCCGGTGGCCCGCCTGGTCCATGATGCGGGCCGCCGCCGAGAGGGTGGTGTCCTCCAGCAGCACCGTGGCGGCGCCCTGCAGCCGGTGCCCGTTCCAGCGCAATTGCAGCCGCTCTACGGCCAGCACGCCGGGGGTGTCCTCCAGGGCGTGATGGGCCTGCGATACCAGTTCGGGCTCGATGCCGTCCATCAGCCGGCGGCCGATGCTCCGGATGGTGCCCCACAGAAGCACCATGATGGCTGCGGAAATCAGTAGCCCAACAATCGGGTCTGCCAGCGGGAACCCGAGCATGACGCCCACGGCGCCGAGCACCACGGCCAGTGAAGTGAACCCGTCCGTGCGGGCGTGCACGCCGTCGGCCACGAGCGCAGCAGACCCGATCCTGCGGCCCACCTTGATGCGGTACATGGCCACCGCCTCGTTGCCGGCGAAACCGATCAGCCCGGCCGCCACCACCCAGCCCAGGTTTTGGAGGGGCTGCGGGTTCACCAGCCGGTCCACCGACTGCCAGCCGGCAACAACCGCTGAAAGCGCCACCACGCCCACGATGAACAGTCCCGCCAGATCCTCGGCACGCCCGAAACCATAGGTGTACCGGCGCGTGGCGGCCTTCCGTCCCAGGAGGAAGGCCACCCAGAGCGGCACCGCTGTGAGGGCATCCGAGAAGTTGTGGATGGTGTCCGCGAGCAGGGCCACTGAGCCACTGAACAGGACCACCACGAACTGCAGCACGGTGGTGGCCAGCAGTACGAAAAGGCTGACCTTCAGGGCGCGGATGCCCTCGCTGCTTGCTTCCATGGCGTCGTCGATGGAGTCGGCGGCATCGTGGGTGTGCGGCACGAACAGCTCCCTCAGCCAGCCCTTGAAACCCCCTTGATGGTGGTGCCCACGGCCGTGGTCATGGCTGTGGTGGTGGTCATGCTCTGCGGTGTGCCCTTGGTGGTGGTCATGGCCAACTCCGTGGTGACTGCTCACTGCTTCTCACGGCCCAGGCGGTGGTGGGCCGGCTGCCCGCCCAGGGCGTGTTCGGCCTGGAAGATTGCGTCCGCCACGAGCTGCCGGGCGTGTTCGTTCTCCAGCCGGTACAGGACCCGGGTCCCGTCCTGCCGTGTGGAGACCATCCTGGCCAGCCGCATCTTGGCCAGGTGCTGGGAGACGGCGGCGGGTGATTTCCCCACCACGTCGGCCAAGGCTCCCACAGCCATTTCGCCATCGCGGAGGGCCAGGATGATGCGCACCCTGGTGGCATCCGCCAGCATCGAAAACACCTCCACGGCAAGCTCCACGAACTGGCTGTCCGTCCCCAGCGAGCAAATACTCTTATCTGCGTTCATGCGCATATAGTGACACAGCAGCGGCTGCGGCCGCCACTATGGCGGCCGCAGCCGCCGTCGCATAATTGATCCCACAGCCGCCGCGGCCTACGGAGGAATCATGCGGTTCTTGGGAGCACTTCTTGTCATCTGGCTGATCATCGGCGGGGTGGCCGCCTGGCAGCGCGGCTACTTCGGCGGGGCACCGGGAAACTGTGCCGAGGCGGGAACGGTGCTCGTCACCATCGTGGCCGGGCCCTTGAATTACATGGGGGTCAACCCGCAGATCTCCTGCGAGCTGCCACAGCCGTCGCAGTAGCAGGATCGGCACCCAACGCCATTCGCGGCCCTAGAGTAGGGAGTGCGCGGGCTCCGCACAACGTTGCCCGCACCGACCAGCCTCGAAAGGAATCTGCCCGTTATGGCTTTCATCACCGTTGGGACCGAGAACAGCACTGATATCGAGCTCTACTACGAGGACCACGGCTCGGGCCAGCCCGTTGTTCTGATCCACGGCTACCCCCTGGACGGCTCGTCGTGGGAGAAGCAGACAGCTGCCCTGCTGGACGCCGGCTACCGGGTCATCACCTATGACCGCCGCGGCTTTGGCAAGTCCAGCAAGCCCACCGAAGGCTACGACTACGACACGTTCGCTGCCGACCTCAACGAGCTGCTGACCTCGCTGAACCTGAATGACGTGGTGCTGGTGGGCTTCTCCATGGGCACCGGCGAGGTGGCGCGCTACCTGGGCACCTACGGTTCCGCCCGCGTGGCACGTGCTGCCTTCCTCGGTTCCCTGGAGCCGTTCCTGCTCAAGACCGACGACAACCCGGAGGGCGTCCCGCAGGAAGTCTTCGATGGCCTGATGGAAGCGGTGAAAGCGGACCGCTACGCCTTCTTCACCGAGTTCTTCAAGAACTTCTACAACACGGACACCTTCCTGGGCACCCCGAGGCTCAGCCAGGAGGCCGTGAGCGCCAGCTGGAACCTGGCCTCCAGCTCAGGGGCAACGGCATCCGTTGAGGCCCAGCCCACCTGGATCACGGACTTCCGCCAGGACATCCCCAAGATCGACGTTCCGGCTCTCATCCTGCACGGCACCGCGGACAACATCCTCCCCATCGACTCCACCGGCCGCCTCTTCGCGAAGGCACTGCCCAGCGCCGAGTACGTGGAGATCGAGGGCGCCCCGCACGGCCTGCTCTGGACCCACGGCGCCGAGGTGAATGAAGCACTGCTCCGCTTCCTCGCCAAGTAGCGCCCCGAGCAAACAACTTTCGACGACGGCGGGAGGCCGCCGTCGTCGAAAGTGCGCGAGCGTTGGCCTGTCCGGCAGTAAGTCGCCGAAGAATTCGCCCTATATGCGAGGGGCCTGTGAAACGGGAGCGGGCGACAGCTGCAGAGCCAGGTCCCGGAGCTCCGTGGGCCGGAACGGTTTGGTGAGGTACGCCGCGGCACCGGAAGCCATCCCGGCCAGCAGGTCGTCATTTTCAGACCGGGCCGTCAGGAACAGCAGGGGGGCCTGGCTGAACTCCCGGATGGCGCGTGCCACAATATGGCCGTCCATGTCCGGCAGGCCAAGGTCCAAGGTGACAAGGGTAATAGCCGGATCTTCGGCCGCGGCTATGGCCTCGGCGCCGGTCGGGACCGAAAGCACCTCGAATCCGGCGCGCGAAAGCACCACGGTGATCAGTCCAGAGATGTCTTTGTCGTCTTCCACGACAAGGCAGACCCTTTTATTTTCCATCAAAGCCCCCCGGCGAAAGTTTGCCTTATTCTACCTGCGCCGCGGTGCTTTGCGGATGTGTTAATTAGCCGTCGTAATGTGTGCGCGCCGGGCCCTGGCCCAGAGCGTTGACGACGGCGGCCGCCACGTCATGCAGCTTCGAGTTGCGGGTGCTGGACGCGGTCTTGAGGATCTCAAAGGCGTCAAGCTGGCTGCAGCGGTTCTGGGCCATGATGATGCCCACGGCCATGTCGATGACGGTGCGGGATTCCAGCGTGGCGCGCAGGTTGGCTGCCGTCTCGCTGTAATGGGCGAAACGCACGGCCAGGCGGAGCGCGAGCGACGTCTGGCTGACGAAATCCTCAGCGAATTCGAGGACCCGGCTGTCAAAGCGGTTCGGCCTGCGTGAATACAGCAGCAGGGCAGCCTTCGTCTCGCCTTCCAGGTGGAACGGCAGCGCCACCACGGAGCGGACCCCCTCTGCGGCCATGGCGGCGGAATACTCGGGCCACCGACCGTCCGCTTCGAGATCCGGAACGTGCACGGTCTCCCGGGTGGTGGAAGCAGTCAGGTTGGGAGCTTCTGAGAACTGGTGCTCAAGGAGGCCAAGGGCCTTGGCCTCCGGGCTGCTGCTGGCCACCGTGGCGGCCTTGCGCTGCCGGAGCAGGGTGATGGCGCACAGCATTTCGTCGCCGGGCTCGGAAAGATTGCGGGCAGACACCTGCGCCAGTTCGTTGAGGAAATCCTCGACGTCCGAGCTGTTCAGGACCAGCTCGTGCAGGTGCTCTTTGATGGATGTATCGGTTTTTGCTGTTGACTCGCTGGCCACGGTTTTTCTGGTGCCATTCGCTCAGGTCAAAACAACCCGGCAACACACACCGGCCCTGCCGCGAAGACGGGAACCGGTGGAGGTCGCTGGATCGATGAACTGTCCAACGGCCTGCTGCTAAACCGATATTCCGAGTATATACATCCCGGCGTCCGCCCGGGCGTCACATTCACCCGCGCCGGAACACGCCACTCTGGCGCACTGCCGGTGTTCCCGGCAGAATGAAGCAGGTGCCGGCGCCCCGGCGGCAGGCCGGCAGGCCCGCGCCAGCTTCCCCGGAAGGGACACGAACATGCCCAGGCTACTCATCATCGGTCCGCCCGGCTCGGGCAAGGGGACCCAGGCCGAACACCTGGCCAGGCACTTCGGTGTCCCGGCCGTCTCCACCGGGGACATCTTCCGCAGCAACGTGAGCCGGGGGACGGACCTGGGTGCCCAGGCGGCCAGGTACCTCGACGGCGGCGACTTCGTTCCGGACCACCTCACCAACGCCTTGGTAAAAGACCGGCTGCTTGACAGCGACGTCCGGTCCGGCTTCCTGCTGGACGGGTATCCGCGCACGGCCCCCCAAGTGGTGGAACTGGACAACCTGCTCGGCTCCCAGGGACTGGCCCTGGACGCCGTCATCGAACTGCGGGCACCGGACGCCGAACTCGAGCAGCGGATGCGCGGGCGCGCCGATGAACAGGGGCGGACCGATGACACGGTGGACGTGTTTCGCCGCCGGCTGGACCTCTACCACCGCGAGACCCACGAGGTGGTCTCTGTCTATGCGGGCAGGGGGATCCTGGTCTCAGTGGACGGCAGCGGCGACCCAGCGGACATCACCACGCTGGCGATCGCCGCCGTCGAAAAGTTCCTTGCTACACCCCGGGCCTGATTCCGGCCCATCCAACCAACCGAAGGACATCCCGATGAGAATTGCCGTCACCGGCGGAAGCGGAAAACTAGGCCGGCACGTGGTCCGCCGGCTCACCGACGACGGACACCAGGTCCTCAACCTGGACCGGGAAGGAGCCCGGAGCCCCGGACTGCTGGTGGTGGACCTGCGCAACTACGGCCAGGTGGTGGATGCGCTGCTCGGGGTGGACGACAGGCACACCGGGTTCGACGCCGTGGTGCACCTGGGCGCCATCCCCGCGCCGGGCATCCTTCCGGACGCGGCGACGTTCGAAAACAACATGCTCTCCACCTACAACGTCTTCCAGGCGGCCCGGCGCGCGCGCATCAAGAAAGTGGTCTACGCCTCCAGCGAGACGGTGCTGGGACTGCCGTTCGACGTCGATCCGCCTTACATCCCGGTGGACGAGGAATACCCTGCCCGGCCGGAAAGCACCTACTCCCTGGTCAAGCACCTGGAAGAGCAGATGGCGGTGGAGCTGACGCGCTGGGACCCGGAACTGAGCATCGTAGGCTTGCGCTTCTCCAACGTCATGGACGTGGAGGACTACGCCAGCTTTCCCTCGTTCGACGCCGATGCAATGCTGCGGAAGTGGAACCTCTGGGGCTACATCGACGGCCGGGATGGTGCCCAGGCCGTGGCGCGGGCGCTGGAGAACGGCAGGCCCGGGTTCGAAGCGTTCATCATCGCCAATGCAGACACGGTCATGGACCGGTCGAGTGCCAGCCTCGCCGCCGAGGTTTTCCCGGCAGTGAAGGTGACCAAGGAACTGGGCGAGCACGAAACCATGCTGTCCATTGACAAGGCCAGGCGGCTCCTGGGATTCGAACCTGTTCACAGCTGGCGGGACCACCGGCCGTAGCCCCGCGGGCTTGGTCCGGCGCCGGAAAACACGGCGCGCGCAGGAATGCCCAAGGGTTCCCGCAGGATCCTGCGAAGACCCGCCTGCGGGCCTATCCGGGCTCCTATTCTGGTGGTGACAGCGGTGGTTCCCCCGCCCCCGCACCCCCTACGCCATCACCAAGGACCCCAAAATTCGCACCCCATCTCTTGTGCTGTCCGCAGCCGCAGCACTGGTCTCAGCCGTCGCCCTGACCGCCACGTCCGTCCCTGCCACAGCGGCACCCAAAGAGGATACGGGCACCGCGGGCCGCTACATCGTCCAGTTCGCGGCGAATGCCAATGTGGAAGCCGAGGCGGCAAACCTGCGCGGGCAAGGGCTCGCCGTCGGCCGTACCTTCAAAAACGCGCTCCGCGGCGCGGTGATCACGGCCAACCCCGCCCAGGCCGAGGCGCTGGGCCGGTCCGCCCGCGTCCTGTCGGTGGAGGCGGACGCCCCCGTCAGCATCTCCGGCACCCAGCAGCCCTCGCCCTGGGGCCTTGACCGGGTGGACCAGCGCGGTCTGCCGCTGTCCGGCTCCTACTCGTGGACCGCTGCCGGGACCGGCGTGACCGCCTACGTGGTGGATACCGGCGTCCTGGCCTCCCACGCCGATTTCGGCGGCCGGGTGACCCCAGGCTGGAGCGCGGTGACTGACGGCCTGGGCTCCGGCGACTGCAACGGCCACGGCACCCACGTTGCCGGAACCGTGGCGGGATCCACCTATGGCGTGGCAAAGGCCGCAACCGTGGTGCCCGTCCGGGTGCTCGACTGCAAGGGCTCCGGCTACAACTCGGACGTGGTGGCCGGACTGGACTGGATCGCGGCCCACCACCCGGCAGGCGTGCCGGCGGTGGCCAACCTCAGCCTCGGCGGCCCCGCCAGCACGGCGGTGGACACGGCCATCCAGGCAGTGATGAACGACGGCGTCTCCGCAGTGGTTGCCGCCGGCAACTCCGCAGTGGACGCGTGCGGCAGTTCACCTGCCCGGGTGTCCGCGGCCGTCACCGTGGCTGCCAGCGATTCGGCAGACCGGCAGGCCTCCTTCTCCAACTACGGCTCCTGCGTGGACCTGTACGCCCCAGGCGTGGGCATCACGTCCACGTACTACACCTCCGCCACGGCAACCGCCTCCATGTCCGGTACATCCATGGCCGCGCCCCACGCCGCCGGCGCTGCCGCCGTGCTGCTCTCGCAGAACCCGGCCCTCACTCCGGCCCAGGTAGCCGGTTCACTCGTGTCCAACGCGACCGCCGGCGTCATCACCGGCGCCACCGGCGGAACCCCGAACCGGCTGCTGTACGCCGGTAGCGTGGCTGCCGCGCCCGCGCCTGCTCCCGCGCCAGCTCCCGCGCCCGCGCCTGCTCCTGCTCCCACGCCCGCGCCTGCGCCCACCGTCACGGCCGTAGCTCCCGGCGCGAACGCCACCTCGGTGGGGACCGGCAGCAACGTGACGGCCACCTTCAGCACTGCAGTGCAGGGCGTCTCAGCCGCCACCTTCGTGCTCAAGAACGCGGCCGGCAGCAGCATTCCCGCCACCGTCACCTACAACGCCACCACCCGGACCGCAACCCTGGACCCCTCTGCCAGCCTCGCCGCCGACACCATGTACACGGCTTCGCTGGTGGGTGGCTCCGCTGCCATCCGGGATGCGGCCGGAACCCCGCTGGCTTCCGCCAGCTGGAGCTTCCTGTCCGGACCGGCCCCGGTGGTTACCGGCACCACCCCGGGCAGCAATGCTTCACTGGTGCGCCGCGGCAACAACATCAGCGTGAGCTTCAGCGAGGCGGTCCAGGGCGTTAACGGCACCACCTTCACCGTGAAGAACTCCGCCACGGGGGCAGAGGTACCGGCCACCGTTTTCCGGAACGGCACCACCAACCAGTGGATCCTGGACCCACAGCAGGCCCTGGCCGCCAAAACCAAGTACACCGTGACGGTCACCGGCGGCGGGACGGCCGTCCGCGACCTGGCCGGAAACCAGCTGGCCACCCGCACCTGGCAGTTCACCACCGGCTCGTTCTAAGGCGGGGAGGGTTAGGGGATTATCCCGCCCTGCGGGGATAATCTTCACCCTAGGCAATCTTCACGGCGCAGGGATGGCAGAGTGGCACAGCAGGAACCAGCAGGCTCCGGAACAGCTTCCGGAAGAACGGGGAAGCACGCCGGCAAGTGGCGGGCCTTCCACGACAAGTTCGTGGTGGAGGAACGCTACCTGGATCCTGCCGACCGGCGGGGCCTTTACCGGGCGGCTGTCATCCTTGTGACTGCCGGCGTGGCGCTCTTCGTGGCCACCCTCATCAGCGTGCTGCAGGCGGACGGGCTCTCCGCGGCAGACGGCCCGGTCCGCGACTGGCTGCTCGGCCTGAGGTCCGACACCCTGACGGTCATCATGATCTTCCTGGCCGTGGTGTTCGGGCCCATCGCCCTTCCCATCATCATCCTGATAGTCGTTCTCGCGTGGGGCTTCGCCGCCAAGCATGCCTGGCGGCCCATCCTGCTGGCGTCCGCGATGCTGACGGGCGTTATCGTCTCGCAGATCATCCTCCAGATCGTCCGGCGCTCGCGGCCACCCGTGGACCAGATGCTCTTCGGCATCGACCACACTTTTTCGTTCCCCTCCGGCCACGTCCTGGGGGCATGCGACTTCCTGCTGGTGGGTGCCTTCCTGATCTTCTCCCGGCGGAAAAACACCCGCGCCGCGGTATGGGGCTTTATTGGGGCGGGCTTCGGCATTGTCCTCGCGGCGCTGAGCCGGCTGTACCTGGGGTACCACTGGCTCAGCGATGCGCTCGCCTCTGTCTCCCTCTCGCTCATCATCCTGGGCTGCGTGATTGCCGTGGACACCTGGCGGACTGCGCGGATCCCGGGGGAGCGGATCACCGGGGAGCTGTCCAAGGCGGAGACGCAGGGCGAGTAACCCCGCCTATTCAGGCGGGCGGCCGGGACCGGGCCCGCTTCAGGGCGCGGTGCAGTTTCACGTTGGCAGCCTCCAGTTCCAGCACCTTGGCCACGCCTGCAAGGTTCAGGCCCTGTTCCAGGAGTTCGCCAATGCGCAGCAGCACGGCGATGTCGTCGTCGCTGTACTGGCGGGTGCCGCCAGCGGTCCGGGACGGGGTCAGCAATCCCTTGGTCTCGTACAACCGGATGTTCTGCTGGCCCGTTCCCGCCAGCTTGGCCGCAACCGAAATGGCGTAGAGCGCACGCCCGCTGGCTGGGCGCGGCGCCCGTCCTGCTGCGTCTGCCATGGGGCCTCCAAAATCGTCGTGCGCGGTATTGCCTCAGTTTCCCACGGGTGCTATAAAAAATCTATATCCACCACCATAGATCGGCGGGGGATACAGAACCGATCCAACACTTACAAGCTGAAGGAGTGGGAAAAATGATGTTGATGCGTACGGACCCGTTCCGCGAGCTGGACCGGCTCACGCAGCAGGTCTTTGGAACCGCCGCCCGCCCGGCCGCCATGCCCATGGACGCCTGGCAGGAAGACGGTGAATTCGTTGTGGCATTTGACCTCCCGGGCGTCAAGGTTGACTCGCTGGACCTCAATGTCGAACGCAACGTCCTCACCGTCCGGGCCGAGCGCCAGGACCCCACGCAGCCGAACGTTGAGCTGGTGGCTGCGGAGCGTCCCCGCGGTGTCTTCAGCCGCCAGCTGATCCTCGGCGACACGCTGAACACGGACAACATCAAGGCAAGCTACGACCAGGGTGTCCTGACCTTGCGCATTCCCGTCGCCGAGCAGGCAAAGCCGCGCAAGATCGAGATCGACACGCAGCAGGGCCAGAGGCAGCAGATCTCAACCTAGCTCCCGGACACCACCAGGCACGCGCACGGCGCCGCCCTGGCGGCGAAGTCCATGTCCGAAACGGCGGCACCCGGGCCTTTCGTGCCCAGGCGCCGCCGCTGCGGAGGCCAAGATGACTGACACTCCCGATTACTACGCCACCCTGCACGTCCGGCCGGACGCCAGCCAGCAGGAAATATCCAGGGCATACCGGGCCCTGATGCGCAGCCACCATCCCGACATGGAGGGCGCCAGTGACCCGGAGGGTGAACTGCTGCGGATCATGCAGGCGTTCAGTGTCCTGCGCGATCCGCAGCGGCGCGCCGCCTACGACAAACAGCAGGCGGCCTCCGGTCCGCGGGTGATTCCCGTGCGGAAAGTGCCTGCCCGCGGCGGAGACCCCGGACCTGCGTTCAGGGTTACCCCCGTCCGCTGGGAGAGCGGGCCCTGGTCCTAGCAAACGGCGTGCAGGCAGTGTTGCGGGTGTCACCAACGGAAAAGCGGCAGCAACGAAAACCGCGAGGAGGCGGAGATCTGCATGAGCGATTGGCGGCGCTACGATTCACACCTGATTCCGGCATTCCATGAGCGCTTCGAGCAGCGGTGGGGTGTTGGGACGGCACCTTTCCTCGACCCGGAAGCGCATGAGGAACCCCTGCCCCGGGCCCAATGGATCAATCCGGCCACGGGTGCGGCGCTGGCCGTGGTGCCGGTGTGGACGGCCGAAGAGAAGCAGCAAAGGTCGTTTGGCGTGTTCTACCTTCCGCCGGGCGGGGACATCTGGGTCCTGCGCCCCGGCTATACCGGCTACCTGGAACCGGCGGACGGCGAGCCGGAACATCTGGTGACGCTCCGCAATGACGCTTTCCGCAAAGCCGTGGCGCACGCCAAGGAGTTCCTCTTCGGATCCCTGTAGTTGCTGGCCACAGCGGCTGCGGGCAACGGTTTCGCGCCGGAGGCAGGCCTGCTCGTCAGCAGGCTTACTGTATGCCATCCTGAGACGTACTTATTCGACCGTGACGAAGGCCCGCCCCATGCACATCACCGCCAAGGAACTCGCAGCCCTCATCCCTCCGGGGTTCACGCTGGGTGTTGCCACCGCTGCGTTCCAGATCGAAGGGGCACTGGACGAGGACGGCCGCGGACGCGCCGGCTGGGACGTGTTTGCCGCCAAGCCCGGCGCCATCGTGGAGGACCACAGCCCGGTGGTTGCCTGCGACCACTACCACCGGATGCCCCAGGACGTTGCCCTGATGAAGCAGCTGGGCGTGGATTCCTACCGGTTCTCGTTCGCGTGGCCGCGCATCCAGCCCACAGGGAGCGGGCCAGGCAACAAAGCGGGCCTGGCTTTCTACGACAGGCTCCTCGACGAGTTGCTGGCCAATGGCATTTCGCCGATGGCCACTATCTACCACTGGGACACCCCGCTCGCGCTGGACGAGGCGGACGGCTGGCTGAACCGGGACACCGCCTACCGGCTGGGGGAGTACGCCGGGATCCTGGCCGATGCCTTCGGTGACCGGGTTGCCCGGTGGGTCACCATCAACGAGCCCGCAACCGTCAGCACCAACGGCTACTCCCTGGGCCTGCACTCACCGGGCAAGGAGTTGCTCCTGGGCGCCTTTCCCACTGTCCACCACCAGCTGCTGGGGCACGGTTTGGCCGTGCAGGCACTGCGGGCCGCCAAAGTTGCGGGCGAGATCGGCATGACCAATGTCTACTCACCCATGGTCCCCAACTCGATCAACCCGCTGGACCGCATCAGTGCCGGGCTAATGGACCTGGCCCAGAACCGGCTCTACGCGGACCCCGTGCTCACGGGCAAGTATCCAGACCTGATCCGGGCCGCGAAGTTCTTCTCCTCCTTCGACCACCCGGAGGAGGACATGGCAGTCATTTCCCAGCCGCTGGATTTCTACGGCCTCAACTACTACATGCCCACCAAGGTGGCGGTGGGCCCGGGCGGCGGCGCGGTGCCCGCGAGCATGGCCGAAGCCATGGGCAGCGACCTCAGCGCGGCCGGCAGCGGCGGCACCCCCTTCCACGTGGAGACCTGGCCGGAGGCGGACATCACGTCCTACGGCTGGCCGGTGAAGCCGGAGTACATGGCGGTGGCCCTGAAGGAGATGGCCGAGCGATACCCCAACCTGCCGCCGGTGATCCTTACCGAGGGCGGTGCCAGCTTCGAGGACATCATTGTCCGGGACAAGTCCACCAACACCCGGTTCATCCCGGATGAGCGCCGGCTGAAATACCTCTCGGACCACCTGGAAACGGCGCTGCGGGCAACCTCCCCGGGCGGCGAGGCGGAGTCCGTGGACCTGCGCGGCTACTACGTCTGGTCACTGCTGGACAACTTCGAGTGGTCCGCTGGCTACAACCAGCCGTTCGGGCTCCTGCACGTTGACTTCGAGACGCTGGAGCGGACGCCGAAGGCCTCGTACTTCTGGCTCCAGGAGCTGATCGAGGAACGCGACCTGGCCGTGGCGGCAGATGCTCTCATCGCGCAGGCCGTGGTGCCGGAGGAGTTTGAAGCGGAAGCGCCCGACGACGGCGTGTCCCCGCTGGGTGCCAGCGCCTAGGCCTGCACCGGTTTCAGAGCATTCCCAGCATGGCCAGCTGCTTGGCCATTCCGGCGCCGTCCGGGGAGTAGATCCACGGGACCTTGGAAGCGGTGTGGTCGCCGTCCTCCGAGTGGCCGCCGGCAAACACGGACTCGCTGACGGAGAGCTGGCGGATGGCAATGGCCGCCACCTTGTCCGGGTTATCGCTGGCAAAGCCCGAATAGATGGCTTCGTCATGCTGGCCGTTGTCTCCGATCAGGAGCCACTGCATGTCCGGAAACTCCTTGCTCAGCCGTTCCAGGTTGCGGCGCTTGTGCTCCTGCCCGCTGCGGAACCAGCGGTCCTGGGTCAGGCCCCAGTCGGTCAGCAGCAGGGCCCCCTTCGGGTACATGTTGCGGTTCAGGAACCGTGCCAGCGTGGGAGCAGCGTTCCATGGGCCGGTGGACAGGTACACCACCGGCGCGTCGGGGTGTTCAATGGTCAGCCGGTCCAGCAGGACTGCCATGCCGGGGGTAGCCATACGGGCCCGTTCGCTGAGCACGAAGGTGTTCCAGAGGGCCAGGAACGGGCGGGGCAGGGCCGTCACCATGACGGTGTCGTCAATGTCCGAAACGATGCCGAATTTCACGTCGGGGGCGATCACCTGGATAAGGGCCTCGGCGGGCTCCGTCCCTTCGGCCCGCAGCACGGCGGTGTGCCAGCCGGGGGACAGCTGGACGCTGACCTCGGTGTCAATGATCCCGCCCCGGTCCGCACGCACGTGGGTGACAACATCGCCAATGGTGATTTCGACGTCGATGAACTGCAGCGGCACACCGGTGAACGCCCGCCAGCCGCGGATATTCTGGTTACCGTTCTTTGCAGCGGTTTCGGCCTTGCTGCCCGGGAGCGGCTTTTGCGTCATCAGGACCCTGCCCAGCACCCGGACCAGGGTGGTGGACCCGTAACCCTGGTAGGCGATGGTCTGGGGTACGAACTTCCAGCGCCTGGCCAGCTTGAGCCGGACCCCGTTGAAGGCGTCGGAGATTCGGTGGGCCAGGCGGAAAACCTGGTTGCCTGACAGTCCAAGCCGATTGTTTATGTCCTGGCTGGAAGGGTTGGCGGGGTTCCGGTGCGAGTCCTGCGGAGCGGTGTCCATGGCTCCACTCTGCCACAGGGCGCCGGTCGGCGAGGAGGCCGTGGTAACGTGACGCCGCTCCGCGGCGCTGCCCTGCGGCGTTAACCCGTGCCAAGGATGCCGCGCAGGGTCTCCGCGTTCCGCACTGCGTTGCCGCCGCCGTCGTTATTGAAATAGGCGTAAACATCGAGGCCGTCAGCCGCCCATCCGCGGATCCGGTCCGCCCACCAGTGCAGGTCTGCGTCCGAGTAGGAGCCTGCGTAGAGGTGCTGGTGGTCCGGCCCGTGCAACCGTACGTAGGCGAACGGGGCCGTGGTGCGCAGGAGGCAGGGCAGGTTGGCGCCGCTCATGATGCAGTAGGCGGCCTGGTGCCGTTCCAGCAGCGCGAACACCTCCGGGCTGTCCCAGGTGGGGTGGCGGAATTCCACGGAGACCCGGATCCACGGCGGAACCGCCGCCAGGAAGTAGTCCAGTCGGGCATCGTCGCGTTCCATCTGGGGCGGCAGCTGGACCAGCAGGACCGCCCGCTTGTCGCCCAGTTCATGCCAGCAGCGTTCGATCCGCTCCAGCCACACCTCGGGGGAGTAAAGCTTCCTGGCGTGGGTGAGGCCGCGGGGAGCCTTGACCGACATGCTGAAACCCGGGGGCAGGCGCCGGTTCCAGCCGGCGAAGGTGGTGTCCTTGGGCCAGCGGTAGAAGCTGGCGTTGAGCTCGACGGTGTTGAAGCGCGCGACATAGTGCTGGAGCCTGTCCTTCACCGGGAGCCGGGGCGGGTACAGGACGTTCTCCCAGTGGTCGTAGCTCCACCCTGACGTGCCGATATGGACTGCCACCCCTGCAGGCTACACCGAATTGTGCCTTTCAACGGGCCCCCCGAAGGGCGCCACTGTGGCAGGGTAAGGTCATGGCGCGAATAGAGGATTACGCGGTGGTGGGGGACCTGCAGACCGGTGCCCTGGTGAGCAACGAGGGCTCCATCGACTGGCTGTGCCTGCCCCGCTTCGATTCCCCCGCCTGCTTCAGCGCGCTGCTGGACACGCCCGACGCCGGCCGCTGGCTTTTGGCGCCGAAGGACGGGGGGCCCTGCACGCGGCGGGGCTACCGCGACGGCACCCTGATCCTCGAAACGGAGTGGGAGACCCCCGAGGGGACGGTGCGGGTCACCGACTTCATGCCGCCCCGTGACGCGGTGGCGGACATCGTCCGCATCGTCGAAGGCGTCAGTGGCAGCGTGAAGATGCGCGGCGAACTGGTTATGCGGTTCGACTACGGCCACATCATTCCCTGGGTCCGCCGGGACAAGTACGGGCTGCATGCCATCGCGGGCCCGGATGCCGTCTACTTCGTCACCCCCGCGCCCCTCCAAAGCGAGAACATGCACACCATCAGCGAGTTCACCGTCAGCGCAGGGGAGCGGATCCCATTCGTGCTGACCTGGGCGCCCAGCCATGTGGGCCGGCCCCACACCGTGGACGCGGAGAAGGTCCTGGCCACCACCTATGCCTTCTGGCGTGGCTGGGCTTCGCAGTGCACCGTCAAAGGCGAATACCAGGAGGCCGTGCTGCGCTCCCTGGTTACCCTGAAGGCGCTGACCTACGCGCCGACCGGTGGAATTGTGGCAGCTGTGACCACGTCCCTGCCGGAGCAGCTGGGCGGACCGCGCAACTGGGACTACCGGTACTGCTGGCTGCGGGACGCCACGATGACGCTCCAGGCGCTCCTTGCGGCCGGATACAGCGCCGAAGCAGCCGCGTGGCGGGACTGGCTGCTGCGCGCCGTTGCCGGCGACCCCGCGGACCTGCAGATCATGTACGGGATCCACGGCGAACGGCGGCTGCCCGAAATGGAGCTGTCCTGGCTGAAAGGCTACGAAAACTCTTCACCGGTCCGGATCGGGAATGGTGCCGCGGAACAGCTGCAGCTGGATGTCTGGGGTGAGGTGCTGGACTGCCTGGCGCTGACCCGCAACTCGCTGCTCAAGCACACGGACGAGGCCTGGGACCTGCAGTGCGCCCTGATGGCGCACCTGGAGACCATCTGGGACCAGCCGGACAACGGGCTGTGGGAGATGCGCGGTCCGCGCCGGCACTTCACGCATTCCAAGGTGATGGCCTGGGTGGCCGCGGACCGGATGGTGAAAGGTGTCCGCGAATCCGGGCTGCCGGGCCCCGTGGAGCGGTGGGAAACGCTGCGGGAGACCATCCACCGCGACGTGATGGCCAACGGGTTCGACGCCGCCCGCAACACGTTCGTCCAGTCCTATGGCAGGCCGGAGCTGGACGCCAGCCTCCTGCTGATCCCGCGCGTGGGGTTCCTGCCGCCGGACGATCCGCGGGTCATTGGAACCATCGAGGCCATCCAGCGCGAGCTCACCGAAGACGGCCTTGTGCTGCGCTACCGTCCGGCACAGAGCGACGACGGGCTTCCGGGCGATGAGGGCGTGTTCCTGGCCTGCTCCTTCTGGCTGGTGGAGGCGCTCCTGGGGGCGGGCCGGCACGAGGAATCCAGGCAGCTTTTCGAACGCCTGCTGGAACTGCGGAACGATGTGGGGCTGCTGAGCGAGGAGTGGGCGGTCAAGGCAGGCCGCCAGCTGGGAAATACTCCTCAGGCTTTCAGCCACTTCGCCCTTGTGACTAGCGCTTTGGAGCTGCATCAGGATACGGTTCGCCGGAGTGATACCCCCATTCCGCCGGAATCGGCGGAACGGCGCAGAGGCGGCGCCGACAGGGGTACAGCTTCTCCTTCGCAGAATAGATAAGTATACTTACTAATACCTCATGGAGTGCTCCAAAAAGCACAGTGCCGTGACTGACGGAGGAGTGATTTTTATGGCCGGGTATTTTGAGCTCCTGGACGCGCCCGATGGCGGCTACAGGGTCCGGATGATGGATGGAACCGGAAACCTGATGGCCATCTCGGTGACCTTTCCCACCAAGCGGGCGGCAGTGGCCGGTGTGGCGATGGCCCGCGAAATAGCAGGCACCGGCCTGATCAGGGACAAGAGCCACGACGGCGCGGGCACCATCATCCGGGAGCGTGTGCGACCGGTTAACACCGCGAAAGAGGCGGCCGCCCGGCACAAGAGGGTGCCGGAGGCCAAGCGGGCAGCGGTGGGCTGATGGTCCAGCCGCGGAAGTCACCCCCTGGCGGGCAGCGCCGGGGGGTTCTCTTTGACGTCGACGGGACGCTGATCGACTCGTCCTACATCCACACCATTTCCTGGTGGGGAGCCTTCCGCCAGCAGGGCTACGACATACCCATGGCTTCCATCCACCACTTTGTGGGCATGGGCGGGGACCGCCTGGTGGATAACCTCCTGCCCCCGGACCGGGACCGGGAGGCGGACAAGGACGTCATGGCCAGCCACGGCGCGCTGTATGCCTCCCACTGGCCGGCGCTGCGGGCCTTCGACGGCGCCAGGGACCTGCTGGCCCGCTGCCACGACGACGGGCTTGCGGTTGCGCTCGCCTCCTCGGCGCGGAAGAAGGACCTGCAGGTCATGAAGGGCATCCTGGGCGCCGACCCCTTCATCGACGGTGCCACCAGCGCCAACGACGCCGAGAACAGCAAGCCGTCCCCTGACATCCTGGTTGCCGCCCTGGAAAAGATCGGCGTGGAGGCTCGGAATGCAGTCTTCGTGGGCGACGCCGTATGGGACATGAAGGCCGCCGCAGCCCTCGGCATACCCTCGGTGGGAGTCACCTGCGGCGGTATTAACGCTGCAGAGTTGCGCGAAGCCGGCGCTGTTGAGATTTACGAGGGCCCGCGGGACCTTCTGGAGAATCTCGGGTCAAGCGCCATCGGCCAGCTGCTGCGGCAGGATTCCTAGGTTACTCAGACCGTCTGCCCGCCCGTGACCGTATCCTCGTCCCCGGCATTGGCGGGCTTTGCCCAGGACACCGCAACCCGCACGGAACCGTCGTCGTTACGGTCAATGTCTGTGACGATATCTGCCGCGCTGGCGCCCATCTCCAGGATTCTGGTGCGGTAGGTATTGACCAGCGCCTCGAGGCTCTCCTCCGTCCACTCGCCCGGCCGTATGCGGGTGGAGATCTCGACCGGTTCCGGCTGGTACAGCGACATGGTGTTCCTCTTTCACTCGCACGGGCGTAGGGCTGGCCCTTCCTACGCTAGAAGCCCGCGGCCGGGACGACAAGTATTTGATCAGCCTGCTTACTTTTTTTGGCGCAAGCCGATAGCGTCGAAGGACGGGCGTTCCGCTCCGCGGCATCACCAGAAGAGAAAGGGAAACTGTGAAAGCTCTGACCTGGCAAGGGAAACGCTCGGTAAGCGTCGAGGAAGTGCCGGACCCGGTGATCCATGAGCCTACCGATGCGATCGTGCGCATTACCTCGACGGCGATCTGCGGCTCGGACCTGCACCTATACGAGGTGCTGGGCCCCTACATGCACAAAGGCGATGTAATCGGCCACGAACCGATGGGCATCGTGGAAGAAGTGGGCAGCGCAGTCACCAACCTTCGCCCCGGGGACCGCGTGGTGGTGCCCTTCAATATCTCCTGCGGCCGCTGCTACATGTGCGAACAAGGCCTGCAGTCCCAGTGTGAAATTACCCAGGTGAAGGAGAAGGGTTCAGGAGCGGCCCTCTTCGGCTACTCGGAGCTGTACGGCTCGGTCCCCGGCGGGCAGGCCGAGTACTTGCGGGTCCCGCATGCGGACTACGGCCCGGTAAAGGTGGGAACGGAGCTTCCCGACGAGCGCTATCTTTTCCTTTCCGACATCCTTCCCACCGCCTGGCAGGCCGTGGAGTACGCGGACGTCCGGCCAGGCGGCACCCTTGCCGTGTTCGGCCTGGGGCCGGTGGGGCAGTTCGCCAGCCGGATCGGCGTCCACCGCGGCTTCCGCGTGGTGGGGGTGGACCCCGTCCCGGAGCGCCGGGAGATGGCGGCGCGGCACGGGGTGGAAGTGTTCGACTACACCAAGACCATTTCGGACGAACTGCGGGAGATGACCTCCGGCCGTGGCCCTGACGCGGTGGTGGACGCCGTCGGCATGGAAGCCCACGGTTCGCCGGTGGCAGGCTTCGCCCACCAGGCGCTGGGCCTGCTGCCGGACAAGCTGGCCCAGAAGGCGATGGAGACCGCTGGCGTGGACCGCCTGGCGGCCCTGCACACTTCGATCGACGCCGTGCGCCGCGGCGGGACCATCTCGCTGAGCGGCGTGTACGGCGGGCAGGCGAGCCCCATGCCGATGCTGACGCTGTTCGATAAGCAGATCCAGGTGCGGATGGGCCAGTGCAACGTCCGGCGCTGGACCGACGACCTGCTGCCGCTCGTTGAGGACGACGCCGATCCGCTGGGGGTGATGGACCTGGTCACCCACCGCTCAGGCCTGGAAGGTGCCCCTGCACTGTACGAAAAGTTCCAGAAGAAGGAGGACGGCTGCATCAAGGTGGTCCTTAACCCGGGCGCCTGAGCCGTTTACCGGCGGAGGCAGGGGGCCGGGAGGGCTGGATGTCAGCAGAGGTTGTTCATGGCCTCCTGGGCAACCTCCTGCATCTCGAACAGCAGCGGGTTCACCCCGAGGGTGGGCGGCCCGGGAGGGTAGGCCACGGCGATGGCCAGCTGTTTGCTGCCGTCCTCGCTGGTCATGGCGATGGTTCCGTAGCCGTCCACATCCCCGGGAAGCCCGTAGTAGAAGCGGTTGTTGCAGGTGTTGTTCCAGCGCCGCAGGGCAAAGCCGTAGTACTGCGAGTAGCCGCCCTTCATGGCGGTCACGGTGTCAGGTGCCAGCAGCCTGCCCTGCAGCAGCGCCGCGTAGAACCTGTTCACTTCCTGCACTGTGGACACGGCTCCATTGGAAGGTGCCTCGGCCAGCCAGGCGGGCGCGGCCGCGTCCCTGGGGATGCCCTCGATGGTGACGTAGCCGCGCACCATGGCTGCGGGCTGCGGGCCCCCAAGTGTGGTTGCCTGCAGCCCCAGGGGGCCGGCAATGTCGGCTGCCAGGACCCGCCCGATGTCCTGGCCGCGGAGCCGCTCAACAATCAGGGCCAGCGCCGCGTAGTTGGAGCGGGAGTAATCGAAGATCCGTGCCAGCCTGCCGTCCCACGGCAGGGTGGCGGCGAGGCCCAGCTGCTGTTCGAGGGGAAGCGGCCGGCCCGCCAGCTCCTCCCAGTGTCCGGATGCCAGCAGGGGGAGGGAGAAGTCCGGGAGCCCGGATTCATGCGTCAGCAGCTGCCGGACGCTGACGGGACCGGGCGGCTTCAGGACGGCGCCGAACTCCGGCAGGTATTCGCTGGCCTGGCCGTCAAGGTCCAGCCTGCCCTCCTCCACCAGCTTCAGCACCGAGACGGCCACCATGGACTCCGTGATGGTGCCGACGTGGACGGGATCGGCCACCGTTGCCGCTTCACGGGTCTCCAGGTTCCGGACTCCGGCGGCGTGGGTCCACGTGTCCTCGCCCATGGTGACGGCGATGAGGACTGCCGGGGCGCCGTCATCGACCATCCTGGAACTGAAAGCCTCCAGCAGCGCGATGGCGGCGGGCTTGTCCGGGTCCGGGGGCTCTGGCTGCCCGATGCAGCCCTGACCGGCCAACAGGATGACGGCACACAGCACAGCCGTCATGCACTTTGTGATGCGGCCCCTGCGGCTACCCATGGAACTATTCTTCCCCCAACTAAGTAGCGGCACCTGTCGTTTTGGGGTTCCAAAACGACAGGTGGCGCTACCTGGTTGGGGAGTGCGGCTCAGGTGAGGCGGACCTGCCGGTTCATGTCCTTGTAGAGCAGGTACCGGAACTCGCCCGGGCCGCCGGCGTAGCAGGCCTGGGGGCAGAAGGCGCGCAGCCACATGAAGTCGCCTGCCTCTACCTCAACCCAGTCGTTGTTGAGCAGGTACATGGCCTTGCCCTCAAGGACGTACAGGCCGTGTTCCATGACGTGGGTTTCGGGGAACGGGATTACGCCGCCGGGCTGGAACGTCACGATGTTGACCTGCATGTCGTGCGCAAGGTCGTTGGAGTCGGTGAAGCGGGTGGTCTTCCAGACGTCGTTGGTGTCCGGCATCGACGTCGGCTCCACGTCCTTCTCGTTGGTGACGAAGGACTTGGCCTCGTATCCCTCCAGGCGTTCGTAGGCCTTGCGGATCCAGTGGAAGGAGACGATATCGTCCGAAACGTTCTCCAGGCCCCACTGCGAGCCAGCGGCCAGGTAGGCGTAGCCCCCTTCCTCGAGCTGGTGCAGCTCGCCGTCCAGCGTCAGGTTGAGCTTGCCCTTGGTGACAAAGATGACGCCCTCCACGCCTTCCTCGAACTCGGCGCGCGGTGCTCCGCCGCCCGGGGCGATCTCCACGATCAGCTGGGAGAAGGTGGTGGCAAACCCGGAGATGGGGCGGGCGATGATCCACGAGCGGGTGTTGCTGAAGCCCGGCAGGTTGGAGGTGACGATGTCCGTCAGCACCCCCTTGGGAATCACCGTGTAGGCCTCGGTGACGATGGCGCGCTCGGTGGTGAGGTGGGTCTGCGGCGGCAGGCCGCCTTGCGGGTAGTAGTACTTGCCCATGGAGGGATTCCTTTGCTTAGGAGTTGGAGGTGGTGGCGAGCCTCGGGTGGGCCAGCGCGGTGAGCTGGGGAAGCCCGACGCCGGCGAGCGCCTGGACCTCATCGGCCCCCACGGCACCGCACTGGACGCCGCGCAGGACGAACGCGGCCAATGCCCGGGCGGTGGCGGGTTCGTCCATGACGCCGCCCGCGGTCTGTTCCACGTAGTTGCGCAGCCGGGCTGCCGCCGCGGGCAGGCCCTGCCGGTAGAAGGCGTACGTGGCGGCAAACCTGCTGGGCAGCTGGGCAGGGTGCAGGTCCCAGCCCTGGTAGTAGCCGCGTTCCAGGGACCGCCGGACCAACCGGCCGTGCAGCTGCCAGGCGTTCTCCACGTTGTCGCCCACGGGGATGATGTTGGTGGAGCCGTCCGAGAGCCGGATGCCGGTGCCGGCCACCGCGAGCTGCATGACCTCCTTGGCGAAGTCCGCCACGGGGTGCTCCATGGACTGGTACTCCGCGGAGATCTGCAGCGACGCGGAGTAGTCGTAGGTGCCGTAATGCAGGCCGCTGATCCGGCCGGGCACGGCGTGCGGCAGCTGCGCCACCGGTGACGTGCCCTCCGGACCCAGGATGAGCTGGGGCGTTTCCACCTGGACCTCGAAACGCAGCCGGCCGGCGGGCAGCGAGTGCACCTGCTCCAGCCGGGACACGGCGAAGTCCATGGCCTGGACCTGGGCCACGGTGGTCACTTTGGGCAGGGTCAGGACCAGCCCTTCCGGCAGCTCTCCCACGGCGGCCAGGCCGGAGACAAACAGGTCCAGGGTGCGTAGCCCACGGGCCCGGGTGGCCGCTTCGAAGCACTTGAACCTGATACCGATGAACGGGGGAGCGGACCCGGCCGCGACTGCGGCGGCCAGAGCGGAAGCCGCGGCAACCGCCGCTGCGTCCTCGGCGTCGTCGCCCCTGTCCCCGAACCCGTCCTCGAAGTCCAGCCGGAGGTCCTCGATGGGTTCGGAGGCCAGCTTCGCTTCCACCCGCGAGGCTACGGCCTCGGCGAGGCCGGGCTCCTGGCCCAGCAGGCTCCCCAGCTTCCTGAAGCCGCCGTGGGCCTCAACCGCAGCCTTGGCTTCGGTGCCCCACTCGGCAGCGAGCGACGGCGTGAAGCGGTCCGCGGGCACGTACACCGTGTGCACGGGCTGGCGGGAGCCGTCGTCGCCGGGATAGTTGTGTTCCAGGAGCCGGTCCGTGGCGGCCAGCTGGCCGTCGATGTGCGCCAGGTCCCCGGGTGTGAGCGAGGGTCTGGGTGATCCGGACATGCCTCAGCCCACCAGTTCGTAGGCGGGGGTGGTGAGGAAGTCGGTGTAGTCGTCCGAGAGGCAGATGTCCGCGATCAGCTCGCTGGCCGGCTGGTAGTAGCGGCGGAACGCCTCGTCACCGAACTCCGTGCGGAGCCGCTCGGTTTCCTCGCCCAGGATCCGCTCCACCAGCTCCTTGGTCACCGTGTTGCCGGTGTCCGCCAGGACGGACTTGTTCCGGATCTGCTGCCACACCTGGGAACGGGAAATTTCGGCGGTGGCGGCGTCCTCCATCAGGTTATGGATGGCCACCGCGCCGTTCCCCGAAAGCCAGACGGCGGTGTAGGCCACTGCAACGTAGAGGTTCAGCCGCAGGCCGGCCTCGGTGACCTGGCCTTCGGCGGAGGAGACGTCCAGCAGCTGGCCGGCGGTGACGTTGACTTCCGGGCGCTGCTTGTCCAGCTGGTTCGGCTTGTCGCCGAGGACCGAATCGAACACTTCGCGGCAGGTGGGAACCAGGTCCGGATGCGCAACCCAGGAGCCGTCGAACCCGTCGTTGGCTTCGCGGGTCTTGTCCGCCCGGACCTTCGCAAAGGCGGCCTCGGTCACCTCCGGGTGGCGGCGGTTGGGAATGACGGCCGCCATGCCGCCCATGGCGAAGGCGCCGCGCTTGTGGCAGGTCTTGACCAGCAACTCGGTGTAGGCGCGCATGAACGGCGCGGTCATGGCCACCGAAGCACGATCCGGCAGGACGAACTCTTCGCCGGCGTCGCGGAAGTACTTGATGAGGCTGAACAGGTAGTCCCAGCGGCCGGCGTTCAGGCCGGAGGCGTGGTCGCGGAGCTCGTAGAGGATCTCGTCCATCTCGAACGCTGCCGGAATGGTCTCGATCAGCACGGTGGCGCGGATGGTGCCCTGGTGCAGGCCCAGGAAGTCCTGCGCGAAGACGAACACGTCATTCCAGAGCCGGGCCTCGAGGTGGCTCTCCATCTTGGGCAGGTAGTAGTACGGCCCGTGCCCGTTGAGGACCAGCTGCTTGGCCACGTGGTAGAAGTGCAGGCCGAAATCCACCAGTGCGCCCACCGCGGGTTCGCCGTCAATCAGCAGGTGCTTTTCCTGCATGTGCCAGCCACGGGGGCGGGCCACCACGACGGCGAGCGGCGCGTCCGTGCGGAGACGGTACTCCTTGCCCTCGTCGGAGGTGTAGCTCAGGGTGCCCTGGGCTGCGTCACGGAGGTTGAGGATGGCGTCAATGACGTTGCTCCAGGTGGGGGTGCTGGCGTCCTCAAGGTCCGCGAGCCACACCTTGGCGCCGGAGTTCAGGGCGTTGATGGCCATCTTCGCCGGGGACGCCGGGCCGGTCATTTCCACCCGGCGGTCCTGCAGGGCTGCCGGTGCCGGCGCGACCTTCCAGTCGCCGTCGCGCACGGCCTGGGTTTCCGGCAGGAAGTCCAGCTTTCCGGTCTCCGCGACGCGCTGCCGCTTGGCGGCGCGGGCCGCCAGCAGCTCGTTGCGGGTTCCGGCAAAGCGCTTGTGAAGCTCCTCCACGAAAGCCAGCGCCTTGGGGGTGAGGATCTCCTCGGCGCGGTTGATCGGCCGGGGATCTGTGACGGTGATGGCCATTTCTGGTCCTTTCCTATGGCTGGAAGTCGGGCGGTCAGGCGTTGGCGAGGGCGGCCACGGGAACCTCGGCGGCATCCGTGCCCTTGGTTGCCACGTTGGCGGAACGGGCGGCCCCTGCCACTGCTGCAGCCACGTCGGCGGCCACATGGGGATCGAAGACGCTGGGGATAATGTAGCTGGCATTGAGCTCGTCGTCAGCAACCCGGTTGGCGATGGCCTCGGCCGCGGCCACCAGCATGTCCGGCGTGATGTCGCTTGCCCCGGCGTCCAGCAGGCCGCGGAAGAATCCGGGGAAGGCCAGCACATTGTTGATCTGGTTCGGGAAGTCGCTGCGCCCGGTGGCCACCACGGCGGCGTGCTTTGACGCAATGACGGGGTCGATCTCAGGGGTGGGGTTGGCCATGGCGAAGACGATCGCGTCCTCGGCCATGGAGGCCACCTGCTCCTCGCCGATGACGTGCGGGGCGCTGACGCCGATGAACACGTCCGCTCCCTTGAGGGCGTCGTGGAGGCTGCCGGAGAACCCTTCCTGGTTGGTGTTCGCGGCAATCCAGGTGCGGTGCTCGTCGTCGTACTTTTCGCCCGCGTGGATGGCACCCGAGCGGCCGGCTGCAACGATGTGCCGGGCACCCTGCGCCTTGAGGAGCTGGATGATGGCGGAACCGGCGGCGCCGACGCCCGAGACCACGATTTTCACCTCGGAGAGCTTCTTGCCCACCACCCGCAGGGCGTTGACCAGGGCGGCCTGGGTTACGATCGCGGTGCCGTGCTGGTCATCATGGAAGACCGGGATGTCCAGTTCCTCGCGGAGCCGGTTTTCGATCTCGAAGCACCGGGGCGCGGCGATGTCCTCCAGGTTGATGCCGCCGTAGACCGGGGCCATGGCCTTGGCGATTTTGATGATCTCCTCGGTGTCCTGGGTGTCCAGGCAGACCGGCCAGGCGTCCACGTTGGCGAACTGCTTGAAGAGCGCAGCCTTGCCCTCCATGACGGGCAGGGCGGCGGCGGGACCGATGTTGCCCAGGCCCAGGACGGCCGAACCGTCGGTGAGGACGGCGATGGTGTTGCGCTTGACGGTCAGGTTGCGGGCCGCTGCCGGGTCCTCGGCGATAGCGAGGCAGACGCGCGCGACGCCGGGAGTGTAGGCGCGGGAAAGATCGTCGCGGTTGCGCAGGGCAACCTTCGGGACGACTTCCAGCTTGCCGCCCAGGTGCATCAGGAAGGTGCGGTCCGAGACGTGCTGGACCGTCACGCCGTCAAGCGCGTTCAGGGCGTCCTTGACCCGTGCGGCGTGCGCGTCGTCGGTGGTGTTGCAGGTGACGTCCACAACCAGTGTCTCGTGGTGGGACTCGCTGACGTCCAGGGCCGTGATGGCGGCGCCGGCTGCTCCGACGGCTGCGGCCAGTTCGCTGGTGGCGCTGAAGCTTGACGGTGCTTCCACGCGCAGGGTGATCGAATTTCCGGGGCTGGGGTTCGCCATTGAATGTCCTCCTGTTGGGCCATGTCCGGGTTGCTGACCAACTCGAATGTTTTCGTATTATGGATATTATTATCTACTTTGTGGAAAGACAAGCCCTGTTTGTGACTGATCGCATCGGCCCGGCCCGTGCTGTATCTTGAAACAACTAGGGCAACTCTTTTCACGATGCGGATAAGACTTGTCGGAATCCGAGCCACAGGAGACTTGGTTATGGCTGAGAAAGCCGCCGGAGGCGTGCAGTCCGTTGAGCGCGTCTTCGAACTCTTGGAATTGATCACCGACGCTGGCGGCGACGTCACGCTCAGTGAGTTGTCCTCGTCCACGGACCTGCCGCTGCCCACCATCCACCGGCTCCTGCGCACCCTCGTCGCGCTGGGCTACATCCGGCAGTTGCCCAACCGCCGCTACGCCCTGGGCCCGCGGCTGATCCGGCTGGGCGAGGGGGCCAACAAGCAGCTCGGTGCCCTGGCCCGCCCGCAGCTCAAGACGCTGGTTGACCGGCTGGGCGAGACCTCCAACATGGCCGTGCTCGATTCGGACATGGTCATCTACGTGGCCCAGGTGCCGTCCCTGCACTCCATGCGCATGTTCACCGAGGTGGGACGCCGGGCGCATACCCATGCCACCGGCGTCGGAAAGGCCATCCTGGCCCAGCTCGACGACGACGTGGTCCGCGGCATAGTTGCCCGCGCCGGCATGCCTACGCCAACAGTCAAGAGCATCCGCGACGTCGACGACCTCCTTGCCGACCTGAAGCTCATCCGCGAGCGGGGCTACTCCATCGACGAGGAAGAGCAGGAGCTCGGCGTGCGCTGCTTTGCCATGGCCGTGCCCAACGCCCCCACTCCCACGGCGATCTCGGTGTCCGGCCCGGTGTCCCGCGTGGACGAGCACTTCGCCGACAAGGCTGTTCCCGTCCTGCGGGAGGCAGCCGAGGCAATCTCCGCGGAACTCAACCGCTCCTGACCCGCGGGAGTTACGGACGACGGCGGCCCCCTCCTTTCCGGAGCGGGCCGCCGTCGCCGTTTCCAGGCGTCCTAGTGTTCTGACGCCTTCTCCGCGGACTCGATCTTGACTTCCTTGCCGTCGCAGTCGATGAGCTTCCCGCCCTCAAACCGGTCGCCGTCCATCAGGCACTTGATGTCCTGTTCCTGGACTACCCGCTCGGTGCCGGCCACGAATACGGACTGGTTCTCCGAGTTGCCGGCCTTCAGGTGGTTGAACAGCAGGTTCAGCAGGATGGCCATCACGGCGGCGGAGCTGATGCCGGAGTGGAAGATGGTGCCGAACCAGGACGGGAACTGGTCGTAGAACGCGGGGGCGGCGATGGGAATCATGCCGAACCCGATCGAGGCGGCCACGATGATCAGGTTCATGTTGTTCTTGTACTCCACCTTGGCCAGGGTGCGGATGCCACTGGCTGCCACGGTTCCGAAGAGTACGACGCCGGCGCCGCCCAGGACGGGGGTGGGCACCGCTGCGACCACCCGGCCGAGGACGGGCAGCAGGCCGAGGATCACCAGGATCAGGCCGCCGGCGCTGACCACGAAGCGGCTCTTCACCCCGGTGATGGCCACCAGGCCGACGTTCTGGGCGAAGGCGCTCTGGGTGAAGGAGTTGAACAGCGGGGAGATGGCGCTGGAGAGCATGTCAGCGCGGAGGCCGTCGCCGATCCGTTTGGAGTCCACCTTGGTGCCCACGATCTCGCCCACGGCGATGATGTCAGCGGACGTTTCGGTCAGGGTGACCAGGATGACGATCAGCATGGAGATGATGGCCGCAATTTCGAAGACCGGCGGGCCGAAGGCGAACGGAGTGGGGAAGGCGACGATTTCGCCCTGGCCCACCTTGGAGAAGTCGGCCATGCCGAAGGCGAAGGCGATGGCGGTCCCCAGGACCATGGCGAGCAGGATGGAGAGCCGGGAGATCGCGGCGCTGCCCACCTTGCTCAGGAGCAGGACGATGGCCATGGTGGCTGCCGCGAGGCCGATGTTGGCCATGCTGCCGTAGTTGGGGGCCTTGCTGTTGCCGCCCATCGCCCAGTTGGCGGCCACCGGCATCAGCGTGAGGCCGATGGTGGTGATGACCGTACCCGTGACCACCGGCGGGAAGAACCGGATGATCTTCGAGAACAGCGGAGTGATCAGCAAGCCGATCAGCGACGCGGCGATGACCGATCCGAACACCGCCTGGATCCCGCCGCCGCCGTGCACGATGGCCACCATGGTGGACACCCCCGCGAAGGACACGCCCTGGACCAGCGGCAGCTGCGAGCCGAAGAACGGAACGCCGACGGTCTGCAGAATGGTGGCGAGTCCGCCGACGAACAGGCAGGCAGCAATCAGCAGCCCGATGTCCTGCGAACTCATCCCGGCCGCCGCGCCAATGATCAGGGGAGGGGCGATGATGCCGCCGTACATGGTGAGGACGTGCTGGAAGCCGTAGGCGAAGGTGCTTCCGATCGACAGCCGCTGGTCCTCCGGCCGGGCCTGCTGGGCCCCTTTACCGGCGGCCGCAGCGGCCAGTTTCTTCTTGGTGTTCATGGCAGACTTTCTGGGTTCATGGCAGACGTCATCGTCTGGCTAACTGTGTCTGGCTAACGGGTGTAAATCTGTGGGTCCGGAGTTTTTGTCCACTTATGGGGACTTCAGAGGTGCTGAAGTCGACTTATCTGGACAAAAACTCCGGACGGGGTGGGGTGATGCAGGCGGTCTAGCAGAAGCCGGCGATGCCGGACCAGGCGGCGGGGGCCGGGGCGGCATCCTCGCGCTGGACGGTGGCCTCGATCAGGCCGTAAGGACGGTCGGCGGCGTAGAAGACCTCGTTCGGGTTGTCCAGGCCGAACGGGGTGAGGTCCACCAGGAAGTGGTGCTTGTTGGGCATGGAGAACTTGATCTCGTCGATCTCGGTGTGGGCCTCCAGGACCTTCTGGCCCATGTCGAACAGGGTCTGCTGCAGGGCGTGGGAGTACTTCTCGGTGAAGCCTTCGAGCAGGAGTCCCTTGACGTCGTCGTAGCTCTTGTTGAAGTCAAGGTTGCTGAAGTCGGTTCCGGTCCTGAAGCGCCAGCGGGCGGAGACGTCCGTGGCCAGGATGCGGTCCGTGGTTTCCGGCAGGGTGGTGTAGCGGTCCCGCGGGTAGCCGACGAAGCCGGACTCGGTGGACTTCAGGACGGTCAGGTCCTTGAGCCCGGAGACAAGGTGCGTTGTGGCGCCGTCGCGGACCAGGACGGCGGTCCGGACTTCCTGGCCGTTGCGGACGAATGAGTGGTCGTGTTCGCTGCCGTGGGCCTGGATACGGTTCCACGCGTAGGACTCGGCTTCCCAACGGCCGCCGGCCACCCAGTCGAAGCTGGACGTGAAGTGCTCGCCCAGGCGCAGCAGGAAGGCCTCGGGGGAGCCGACGCCGTCACGGGCGAAGGCGTAGATGGTGTTCTTCTGGGTGTCCGTGGCAACCACGTGGGCGTTGTCGCCCTCCAGGTGTGCCGCGGTGAAGTCGCCGCGCAGCTGCGAGGTGACGTTCAGGTCCTCGATCTCGTGGCGGTTGGTGTCGCGGGTGATCTTGACGACGCGGACTTCGGCCTTGCCGTACTGGTTTTCGCCGAGGATGATCTTGCTGCTCATGGTCATTTCCCAATCTCCGGTAAGTGGAACCAAGGTTCCATCACTGAAATTAAGCGCGCGTTTCTGGCGCGTTTCCGGTGGAGCCGACCCAACAAAAAAGAGCCGGCATCCATTGATGCCAGCTCATTACGACCCTGCCTGCTGCTCCCAGGTTACGTGACGTGCGCCACGAGTTGCCTTCCAGCGTACCCCCGCAATCCGGTGGTGTACATCACAAGGCCAAAATTCGTTTTGTGACCGGGCTGGCCTCCGCGCTGCAACAGAAGCTATTGACGCTCCCTGCCCGGCGCATCTAATCTTTCATATAGCAAGATTTATTTTCCGCTATACGAAAACCCGAGGAGGGCCAGATGTACCAGCAGGAGACGACGCCGGCACCAGCACCGGCGGCCGCCCAGACAGCGTCGGAGTTCTACCTCCCGCTTGGTGGCGGAACGGATCCCGATTTCTACGTGCCCGAGGACCGGGTCCACCAACCCAGCCGCTTCTCGCGCTGGATCCACGCGCTGCCGGGATTCAACCGCCGCTGGCGCCGTCAGGAGGCCGGACGTCCCGGCCACTCCTTTCCGGCCCAGGGGTCGTAATCTGCAATGAGCTCCTCCTGGGGCGGCCGCTCCGCCTCGGGAACGTGCTGCAGGTTCACCCGCACCCGGTACCAGAGCGAGCTTGAGCCGCGCATCCCGTCCACCAGCACGTCGGCCGGGGCGAGTGAAGGAACGACGGCGGCGTGCCGGGTTTTCCACTCGTCCAGCGCAGCCAGGGCCTCCGGCTTCGTCCGGGTCCGGGCCACTTCGATCAGCGGCATCGTTGACTGCCGGCGGCCCGAGCCGTTGGCTCCCCGCGGTGCCTTCTCGGCCGGACCCAGCTCCTTGGCGAGGGCCAGCAGCCCGTCAAGGGAACCGGCGGCATCGTCGATGCCCGCGTGCGGGTCGCCGACGTCGGCAAACCGCTCCAGAACCGTGGGAACCGTAAACCGCTCCGGCCTGGCAGTGCGGACCTCTTCCCAGGTGAGCGGCGTTGATACCCGCGCGTCAGGTAATGCCCGGACAGAGTAGGCGGAGGCCACCGTCCGGTCCTTGGCGTTCTGGTTGAAGTCGACGAACACGCTCTCGCCGCGTTCCTCCTTCCACCACCGTGCCGTGGCCAGGCCGGGCGCGCGGTTCTCCACTTCCCGGGCCAGGGTTTCGGCGGCGAGCCGCACATCCCGGTAGGACCACTGCGGCGCGATCCGCACCAGGATGTGCAGCCCCCGGGAACCGCTGGTCTTCGGCCATCCAACCAGCCCCACGTCGTCGAGGACCTCCTGCGCCACGTAGGCGACGTCCACGATCTGCGACCACTCAACGCCCGGCATGGGGTCGAGGTCCACCCGCAGTTCGTCGGGGTGCTCCAGGTCCTCTGCGCGCACCGGATGCGGGTTGAGGTCCAGGCAGCCCAGGTTGATGACCCAGGCCAGGCCTGCCGCGTTCCGGATCACCGCCTCCTCGGCCGACGTCCCCGACGCGTAATGCAGCGTGGTGGTGTCTATATAAGGAGGGTGGTTTTCCGGCACGCGCTTCTGGAAGAAGGGTTCCTCGCCGATGCCCTTGGGAAACCGCTTGAGCACCATCGGCCGGCCGCCCGCCCCGCGCAGCGCGCCGTCGGCAACTGCCACGTAGTACCGCACCAGGTCCAGCTTGGTCAGGCCGGGTTCCGGGAACACCACCTTGTCCGGGCTGGAGATGCGGACCTCTTCACCATCGATGTCCAGGATCTCGGCCGGCGTCTTTGCTGGGGTCATGCGGCCACGCTAGCAACGATGTGATCCCGCGGCATAGGGTCGTCGAAGCGGCGGAACACGCCCTAGCCCTTCACCAGGCGGCGGGCGGCAGCCGAATGCTCGGCGATGAGCCCGGCGACGTCCAGGCCCGGGATCTGCCCGTCCACCACGCGCCACTGCCCGCCCACCATCACCCGGTCGGCCCGGTCCGCCCCACACAGCAGCAGGGCGGCGACGGGATCGTGGCTGCCGGAGAAGCGGAGATCGTCCAGTGTGAACAGTGCAAGGTCCGCCTGCATGCCGGGAGCCAGCTGGCCCAGCCCGCTCCGCCCGAGGACGGCGGCCGAGCCGCGCGTCGCCCAGCCCAGTGCCCGCTCCACCGGGACATCCGCGCCATACCGCAGCCGCTGGAGATACAGCGCCTGCCGGGCTTCCAGGATCATGTTCGAGGCATCGTTCGACGCCGAGCCGTCCACGCCCAGCCCCACCGGAACTCCCGCGTCCTCAAGTTCCAGGACCCGGGCCGTGCCCGAGGCCAGGCGCATGTTGGAGGTGGGGCAGTGCGCGACGGCGGTCCCGGCTGCCCCGAGCCGGCTGATCTCGGTGTCGCTGAAGTGGATGCCGTGGCCCAGCCAGGTGCGGTCCGTCAGCCAGCCGACGCTGTCCAGGTAGTCGATGGTCCGAAGCCCGAACATCTCCCGGCAGAAGTCCTCCTCGTCGAGGGTTTCGGCCAGGTGGGTGTGCAGCCGGACGTCCAGGCGCTCCGCGAGGGCTGCGCTTTCGGCCATGATTTCCTTGGTCACCGAGAATGGCGAACAGGGGGCCAGGGCGATCTGGATCACCGCGTCCTCCCCCCGCTCGTGATACGCGGAGACCAGCCGCTCGCTGTCTTCCAGCACCACCTCCGGAGCCTGCACCGTTGACTGCGGCGGCAGGCCGCCGTCGTCCGTTCCCAGGGTCATGGAGCCGCGGGTGAGCGTGGCGCGCATGCCCAGCCGGCGGACCGCCGCCACCTCGATATCGATGGCTTCCTCCAGCCCGGCGGGAAAGACGTAGTGGTGGTCGGCGGCGGTGGTGCAGCCGGAGAGCAGCAGCTCGGCCAAGGCCGCGGTGGCGGCCAGCTCCAGGTCTTTGGGGGTGAGCCGCGCCCAGACCGGGTACAGGTTCTGCAGCCAGGGGAAGAGCGGGGCGTTGGCCACCGGCCCCCATGCGCGGGTGAGGCTCTGGTAGAAGTGGTGGTGCGTGTTGATCAGCCCCGGCAGCAGGACGTGCCGGCGGGCGTCGAACGTTTCGTGGACGGGTGCCTCCGGCTGCTGCCCCGCAGCCAGGACTTCCTCGATCACGCCGCCGCTGACCACGATTCCGCGCGAGGCGTCGAGGCTGTTTGCGGTGAAGGCGGCCTGCGGATCCTTGATCCAGAGGCGGGAGCTGGTGGCAGGGGAGGAGTTCATGGGGCTGTCCCTATCTGAGCGCAGTTGCAGTAAATCCAGCTCAGTGAAGCCCTGTCTGCTGATCCAGGGCCGCGGCTCCGATGCGGGGCGCGGGTGGCTTCAGCGTAGGGAGCCGGCAGGATTCCGTCAACGCGCGGATTGTGACTGCCGTCCGTTTTCTGCGCCAGTGAAGGGGTGGAAACACAGATTTCACATTGCGGAATAAAGTTTTCAGAAAACTATGGCGCGGACCACAATCCGGTGCTAATCTCGATTTTGCCAAAGGCGGGCACCCGGACCCCGGGAAGCTATCTACCAGGCGCAACTTAACCTTCACAGCACATGCTGAAGCCTGGTAACCGTCGCACCTGGTTCTACTGGTACTGCAAGCGGCACCGGGCTTCCCGGCAAAAGGAAGTCGCATCATGAGTACCACCGTCACGGCCGAGCAGTTCCTGGCCAGATCCATCCGGCTGGCAACGGCCAACGTCCTCAACAGCGGCGGGCCCTTCGGCGCCATGATCGTCACCGCGGACGGCAAAACGTTCGACGGCGTCAACCGCGTCACCGCGGACAACGATCCCACGGCCCACGCCGAAGTCACCGCAATCCGCACCGCCTGCCGCGAGCTCGGCACCTTCGACCTCAGCGGCGCCGTCCTCTACACCAGCTGCGAGCCATGCCCCATGTGCCTCGCCTCGGCGCTCTGGGCCCGCGTGGAGCGGGTGGTGTACGCCGCAGACCGGCACGACGCCGCATCCGTCGGCTTCGACGACGCCGTCTTCTACGAATACTTCGATAACCAGGACAGGGATTCCCTGATGCCGGTCTCCAAGCTGGAACTGGGCGATCCCCAGGCGCCGGCGCCGCTGGAGCCGTTCAACACCTGGAACACGCTCGAAACCAGGATCGACTACTAGGCCCGGCGGCTCACCATGACCATCCTGGATTCCTCCCACGAGGAGCATTCGGCTCCAACACCCCGCACCTCCCAGCCGGCACCGCGTTCCCCCAAGCCGTCGGCGTCGAACTCCATCCTTGACCGTTTCTTCCAGATCACACAGCGCGGCTCAACACTGGCGCGTGAATTCCGCGGCGGCCTGGTCACCTTCTTCACCATGGCGTACATCGTCATCCTGAACCCCCTGATCCTGGGCGGCTTCAGCGCGGACAACGCTCCCACCGATGTTGCCGGCGGCTGGCTCTCCGCAGCGCAGGTCGGGGCGGTCACCGGCCTCACCGCCGGCGTCATGACCATCCTGTTCGGCCTGGTGGCAAACCTTCCCTTCGGCCTTGCCGCCGGGCTGGGCATCAACTCGTTCCTGGCCGTTTCCGTGATCCAGGAAGTCACCTGGGCCGAGGCGATGGGCCTGGTGGTGATCAACGGCATCCTGATCGTGCTGTTCGGCGTCACCGGCGCCCGTACCGCCATCTTCCGGGCCGTCCCCAAGGAACTGAAGGCCGCCATCACCGTTGGCATCGGCCTGTTCATCGCGTTCATCGGCTTCGTGGACTCCGGCTTTGTCCGGGCCACCGCCGGCGGGCCGCCCGTCCAGCTGGGCGACGGCGGCTCCATCACCTCCGTGCCCACCCTCGTGTTCGTCGTCGGCCTGCTCAGCATGGGCATCCTGGTGGCGCGCAAGGTCCAGGGCGGGCTCCTCATCGGCATCGTGGGCACCACCGTGCTCGCCGCCGTCGTCGAAGCCATCTTCAAGATCGGCCCGGCCAGCGCCACCAACCCGGGCGGCTGGCACCTGAACACCCCCGTGCTCTCCGGCCAGCTGGTGTCCGCCCCGGACTTGGGCCTGGTGGGCCAGTTCGACATCTTCGGCTCGTTCGCCCGGATCGGCGGACTCGCCGCTACCATGCTGGTGTTCACCCTGGTCTTCACCAACTTCTTCGACGCCATGGGCACCATGACCGGCCTGGCCAAGAGCGCAGGGGTGGCCCACAAGGACGGAACGTTCCCGCGGCTCAAGTCAGCCTTCATCGTCGAAGGCGTGGGCGCGGTGGCCGGCGGGGCAACCTCCGGCTCCTCCAACACCGTGTACATCGACTCCGCAGCCGGGATCGGCGAAGGCGCCCGTACCGGCCTGGCATCGGTGGTCACGGGCGTGCTGTTCCTCGGCTCGATGTTCCTCACCCCGCTTACCAGCGTGGTTCCGCTTGAGGTCGCCGCCGCGGCCCTGGTGGTGGTGGGCGCCATGATGATGGCGCAGATCCGCGAGATCAAGTTCAGCAAGTTCAGCGTGGCCCTGCCGGCGTTCCTCACAATCGTGACCATGCCGCTGAGCTACTCGATCGCCAACGGCATCGGCGTCGGCTTCGTCAGCTGGGCCATTATCGGCGCGGCATCAGGCAAGGCCAAGAAGATCCACCCGCTGATGTGGGTGGTCAGCGCAGGCTTCCTGGTGTACTTCGCCCGCGGCCCCATCAACGTCCTGATGGGCGCCTGATCCGCCGCTTTTCCCGGCCGTTTGGGACATCCGCACCCGCCATCCGGGTGCGGATGTCCCGGCCATCAGCTTTTCCGAACCAATTGCTTTCCGTACCACCCGACAGGAACGACAATGGACACCACCGCCGCGCGGAAGAAGGAGTGCCGCCATGCTTGACCTGATCCCTTCCCTGGGCGCCTGGCTGCCCCACCTCGCGCACCAGCCGTTCGCGGTGGCAACCATCCTCTCGGCTACCGGCTCTGTTCCGCGGCCCGTGGGCACCTCCATGATTGTCACCGAATCCGGAAACGTGCTGGGCAGCCTGTCCGGCGGCTGCGTCGAGGGCGCCGTGGTGGCGCTCGCCCAGGAGGCAATGGACGACGGCGGGACCCGCCGCCAGGCGTTCGGCTTCAATGCCGCCGACGCCTTCGCCGCC